>JAJQGR010000184.1 GCA_021200345.1 Lachnospiraceae bacterium
TTCATATCGGTAAAGGTCACAGTAGGGTGCGCTCCAGGGCTTTCTGACAAGCGGCGGCATGACCTTGAAAAACAGATATAAAAACTGGCCCCTGGGCAGCTCCTCAAAGGGATGAAAATACAGCACGCAGGGATCCAGCAGTCCTTTCCACATGGCCTCCTTTAACCTCTGCTCCTGGAGGATTCCCTGACAGTCCGCGTAGGGAAGCTTGGGCAGATCATGGGGCAGCACCGGCCGCTCTTCCTTTTCACTGCTTAAAACCGCGTTTTGCGGCCGCAGCGTCTCATCCGGGATCCATACCTGCCCGTCAAAATCATTTCTGTGAGAGACAAAAGGCTCCACCTTCTGTCTGACCAGCTCCCTGGCGATAAACCGGCTCATCAGAAGAGCCCCATAGTCGTTGGTGTGAGGCACATCCATAAAGTAATCCCGGCACCAGTCCACGCCCTTTTCACAAAACAGCCGGAACGAATAATCATGCAGGTTGATCACCGGCACATCACATTCTCTGCCCACCCGCAGACAGCTCATTTCATACTCCTGCAGCAGATCGTACCAGCCGTCCTGATCCCTGGACGGAATCCGGCTCATGGAAGTGACAATCACCGGGACGGCGCCCCGCTCCCTCACCTCGCTGATATACCAGCGCAGATTGGAGGCATAGCCGTCAAAGGCTTTCAGATTGCGGCGTTTCTGGTCATTGTGGCCAAACTGCATCAGAAACACATCGCCGGGCTTCAGATTTTCGCGGACAATATTCCAGTGACCGTCCTGGCGAAAGCAGTTGGTGGTCAGGCCGCCGTGGGCCTGATTGCAAAAGGAAAGCCCCTGAAAGTACTGGGGCAGATTCTGTCCCCAGCTGCCAAAGCTTGTCAGCGGATTGTATGGACTCTCCGCCTGATAGTCCGCCACCAGAGAATCTCCTCCGATAAACACGGTGGGGGCCCCCGCCTCCTCCGCTTCCATACTGACAAAGCAGTCCGCCAGACACCTGGCGTCTCCCAGCAGAGCCACATCCACACTCAAAGAAAGCCTGGGCGGCTCTCCCACCACCGGCAGATACTCGCACACATGGCTGTAAAAGCTGACCATGCGGCTCTCCCCCGGCTTCAGCTCCATATCCCGGCAGATCATGTTCCTGCGGCCGGTATACAGATTGAGGTTTCTGACCCCTGCCGCACCTCCGGTCAGCCTGACTCTTACCCGATACACCCCCTTGCGGGGTACCTTCACCTGAGTACAAAAAGGAACGCCCAAAATCCGGTGATCCATATACGCCTCCTCCAATCCACACGGGATTTTCTCTGAATTTTCTTAAAACAAAAAACGGAGCAACTCCTCTGCCCCGTTCCTTAAAAGCCACTGAGGGGATTCGAACCCCTGACCTACGCATTACGAGTGCGTCGCTCTACCGACTGAGCCACAGTGGCGAAATCATGCCTGTGATTTCCAACAGGTTTGATTATACTCAATGTCGGTCAAAAACACAAGTGTTTTTTTCATGCGATGGAAAAAATCTGTTGTTATATACTGCATTTTCGAATAGCAATTTGAAAGATTACAAAAATCACTTAATAGAATAGAGAGAGGCCCAATACAGTCGCCTCTCTCGGTCACTGGACACATTTGTGGTATTTTACTGGACACATTTGCGGTATTTTGCCGGACACTTTTGCGATTTTTCCCTTATTGTTGTACCTGTGATTCCTTTCCATTTCTTAAAAGAATAAAACTCTGCAGCTTTTCAAAAGACGCTCTCTGAGCGGCACAGCCGTTGACCTCGATGAGGCAGCTTGTGGGGGGCAGATATTTCTCAGTCAGGTCCATAAACTGCTGCCAGTCAATCAGGCCCTCTCCCACCGGCAGATGGTCGTCATATTGCAGCCGGTTATCATTGATGTGCAGATGCCGCACATAAGGAGCCACGGCCTGTACCCAACTTTCGATATCATTACCATAAAGCATGGCATGGGCGTAATCCAGGCAAAGGCCAAAATTCTCCTGGTCTTTCATCCGCTCCGCCAGCTCCACATAAGTGTCAGGCTCCCGGTCAAACATGTTTTCCATGTAGATTTCCACGCCCGGAAATTTTTCAAGCATCTGTCTCCAGAATTCCTCATTCACATCCCGCCAGTAATGTCTGTAGGCTCCCACGCAGATCTCAGGGGTCACATTTGTATGAAACACCACGCCCTTCAGGCCCAGGTCGCGGGCTGTCTGAAGGCTCTCCTCCACCCGCCTGCGGGAAATCTGACGTACCAGAGGATCCATGCTGTGGACAATGACCTCATAAAAGGCGCCATGCATGGTATCCTGAGATCGGTCTCTGTCCAGACTTCTGTAAAAAGCTACTCTCGCTTTCCTGCATTCCCCATCCCATAAACAGGGTCCCATGACAAAGTCATTATACTCAAAGGGGGCCTGATACTCTTTGGAAAGCTTCAGGCTGTCCCCCATATGCTCATAATCCGGAATGATGCTATATTTTTGATTCATGAAAAAGGTTCATCTCGATTCTGTACGAACGTCTGTACACGTCCGCTTTTTATTGCGCGACCCAGTATATCGTCGTGTCCGCTGTGATTCCAGATGTAAAATCATAAGATGTCGTTCCTGTTGAGGAATCAGACCAGTATCCGTTTTGTGATGGCTGCAGAAGCGGCGCGCTTGCACAGGACCCGGCGTCCACTGTCTGCGTGCCTACGGTTCTGACACCGTATACAAAGGTAACCGTATAAGTGGTGATCGTGGTGTTGTCGTCAGAACTACCGTCATCCAAGCCGCCGTCGTCGGAACTGCTTCCGGTGTTATCATCTGTATCATCAGAGCCGCTGCCGGTATTGCTGTTGTCGTCAGAGCCGCTTCCACTACTATCATCTGAGCCGCTTTCGGTATTGCTGTTGTCGTCAGAGCCGCTTCCGGTATTGTCATCTGTATTACCAGTGCCGCTGCCGGTATTATCATCCGCGTCATCGGAGCCAGTGTTGTTGCTGCTGTCGTCCGCGCTGCTGCCGGAATTGTCGCTGCTGTTGCTGTCATCGGAGCTGCTGCCGGAGTTGTCGCTGCTGTTGCTGTCATCGGAGCTGCTGCCAGAGCTGTCACTGCTGTTGCTGCTGTTATCGGAGCTGCTGCTGGTATCACTGGAACTGCTACTGGTATCAGCAGAACCGTTTCCGGTATCGGTGGAACTATTGCCTGTATCAGAAGAGCCGCTGCCGGTACTGTCTTCCGTTTCTTCCGTGGTGGTCTCCGTATCCTCCTCTGTGGTGTCCTCCTCTACGGTATCATCCGTATTCCTGACAACCTCCACAGTATTGCCCTGAGTATTTCCGGTGGAGCCGCTCCCGGAAGATGAACCTTCATTCAGATCCTCTTCTTCCTCCGGTTCCTCTGTCTCCAGGTTCTCCGCGTTTTCCCGTTCCTCGATATATGTCAACAGCTCCTCGGTGGTATAATACAGCTCTCTTTCCTGAGACACTTCATGGAAAAACTGCAGCGCTTCCAGAGAAAGGTCTTCCGGCGCCATCTCGACCACCTCTGTATCCTCCCCTTCCTCGCCGTCCGGGTAGAGAGTGATAATGGCGTGATCGCCGTCAGTCACCGTGATTTCCTCGCTGGTGTGAAGATTGATGCAGTCTGCCACGCTCTCCATCATCAGCACATGGGTGGCCACAATATCGCTGACACGATAATTCCAGTAAATGTAAAACACCGTTCCGCGCACAGCCATGGTGGCGTTGGGCGTGGTAATGCCAAAGCTGGACTCCTCGTTGAGAGCCTCCTTTACATAGCAGGAGAAGCCTCCCACCACCAGGTCAATGGAGGTCTGGCTGGCCAGCTTTGTCCCGGAAACCTCCAGCACCAGCGTGGTGTCCGGATCTGTCTGCACATAAATCGTATCATCCACACTGAGCCGGATGGTGGAATCCGCCCCGGCGCTGATAGTATCCCCCGCTGTCAGGCTCATATTCTCATAAACCTCAAGGGCCTGGCCGTCTCTCTCTACGCCTACGCTGCCCTCGAAGCTCACCACATAAATCACTCTGCCGCTGACAGAAGTGACCTGTTCCTCTTCTCCATCCGTGCCGCAGCTTCTCAGCGCCACCACCAACACTACCAAAAGCAGTACCAGGGCCGCGATGATTGCCGCGCCTCTTTTGTCCATTTTCATCCCCGTGTTTTTCTCTTGATCTTCCAAAATGTTTCCCTCAATCTGAAATGCTGTTTACTGTGGCGTAATGATCTGTCCGGTTGTGGACGGGTAATAGTCCCCGGCACAGTAGGAGGTGTTATCTCCATCTATCGTAAAGTCGAAATCCGCGTAATAACAGACGTCATCCTGCAGCGTGGTTTCTGTATCTTTCACCAGCTGTACCCATTTATAAAACGTAATTTCTTTTGTCGTTGTATGCCCTGCAAAATCCGTAACTGTCAAAGTATAGGTTGCTCCGTTAATCAGATCATCAGCAGAAAACTGAGCTGTGACCTCAGTCGGATATTCAGTATTTGCATCTGGATAGTCACCTGAGGACAACACGGTTGATGTCGTTTCTGATGTACATGACAAGGAATACGATTTGATCGCGGCGTTGTCTCCGACAGTAAATGTCAGGCTCATGCCATATACTGAATTGTCTTCTGTCTTACCAGAACTATCAGTTTCCAATGCACAGGTCGGAGAAGCAATGTCTATGACGTTTGAACTGCTATGTGAAAGAGATCCTTCTCCGCTCCATACAAAGCCATAGCACTTCAGATTATCACAGAGAGCCACATCAGTCACCGTTGTTCCATTCATTAAAATAGTGAACGCTACTGGTATAATCTCAAACTCACTGGAAAGTGCCACTGCAGTGACAGGAGTAGTGACCCCGCTCGCAGTAAGCATATTATACAGGGTCGTATTGCTCAGGGAACTGATCACAGTGCCATTGTTGGATATTTCAAGCCCATTGGAACTCTGAATTCTTCCTGCTCCCCCATTTACGGTCAGGCTTCCATCATTCAGGCCAAGCGTTATTTTCCCACAGGTACTGTTAGAACCCCCCTGACCAATCCCTGCGGCATTTGCTCCTCCAACACACGTTAGTGCACCACCGTTGATCGCAATATTAAATATAGTGTCTGTGGACGCAGAACTTCCCGCTCCGATTCCGGCAGCATTTCCTCCACCAGTGGCTGTCAGACTGCCCCCGGACACGTTCAAGTTGATTGTGCCTTTCAAGCTATTGTAACCGCTTCCAATACCCGCACCATTAGAACCTCCCTGAGCAGCCAGAGTACCTTCGGAAACAGAAATATCAAAATCTGTGTCAGAAGTAGCCCCACCTCCACCGATTCCAGCGCCATTTCCTCCACCAGTGGCTGTCAGACTGCCGCTTATCAGGTTAATCACAAATTTTCCTTCAGGCAGATAACTTCCACAGGCACCAATTCCAGCACCACCGTATGCGTAGGTAGTATCATATTTGCTGCCATATGCCGTCAAAGTTCCACTGTTTGTCACAGTAACAGTGTATGTGTCAGTTGACGCACCACCGGAAGAGGCACTGATACCACCTCCGCCCTGAGCGGTTACATTTGTTCCATCCACTGTCAGGGAACTTCCGCTTCCCATGACAATCGCAGGAGAATCGATATCCGTCCCGGTGACGACCAGAGTTCCGCCGCCATTCACAGTCAGCGAACTGCCATCATTTATAGTAAGCCCAGCATTCAAATTCAATGTTGTGGAACTACTCAGATAAAGTGTCACATCACCCTCTACCGCAATATGATAGCTGTAATCACTTATATGATTTTCACTATAATTATAATATGGTACTGTTGTACTCGTCCATGTTGTATCTGAGCTAGTTGCCACCGCTACTCCGATGCTCCCACTAGTGCTTTCTTCCACCGGATCCACAGCCGTAACAGTGATACCTGCATTTCCTTCCGATGAAGCTTTAATGGCACCAGTAGTGCCCGGAACTTCCTCCACCTTTTCTTCAACCGTACCAGCAACGCCTGAGCCTTCTTCCTGCGAGGCTTCCACAGTACCGGCAGTAACGGTCATTTCCTCTGATGAAGCTTCCACCGTGCCAACCGTACCAGCGCTGCCCGAAGCTTCCTCTTCCTCTGAAGCTTCTTCCATCGTACCAACAGTACCAGTGGTGCCCGAAGCTTCCTCCGCTGTGGCTTCCTCCGTCTCTTCTGTACCCGAAGTTTCTTCCCCGGAAACCTCCGCCGTGCCCTCCATGCTGCTCTGGATTTCCTCGGCCTTCACGCCGGGCAGCCCCGCCAGCATCAGCGCCAGACATAATGTCAGCGCCAGCACGCCTTTCATAAACCATTTACACCATTTCCTCTTGCTCATAAATTTCTCCCTGATACCGTTGTCTTTTTCAAGTTGTATTTCTGAGTAACTTTCTGACTTTGATCCTACTCCCGCTCGATCTCCTCCAGCAGCGCCTGGAAGAGGGTCACCAGATCCTCGTTATCCTTTCTTAAATACCCGCAGACCTTCCGCGACAGATACCACATCAGCTTATATCCGGCCTGAAGATCCTTCTCACAGAAATTCTGGAAATCCTCCGCCTGAATCACACCCACCACACAGGGGCTTGTGGTTCTGATGGAGGCGGAACGCAGGCCTTCGTCCAGCATTGCCATCTCACCGAAAAGATAATTGGCGTCGCTGGAGAACTCATAGCAGACATACTCGTCATTGTACGCGGTGGTCTTCAGAACCTGTATG
>JAJQGR010000117.1 GCA_021200345.1 Lachnospiraceae bacterium
GACGCTGTCTGATCTGGAACGGGGCGTCGCTTCCAATCAGGAGCATGAGGGAATTCTGAACGCAATCAGAAACAATGACAGGGATCTGGCTCAGGAGCTGGCTCACGCTCACATGATCAATGCCTATAATAACATTCTGGCGCGGGGGCTGGATCAGACCTACCCGGAGTAAAAGAGTGCGTTTAGTTCTCCGCCAGTTCTTCCCATAGCGTATACTGGGCGTCCAGCTGCTCCTGCAGGGACGCCTGTTGTTTTGTCAGCTCTGTCAGTTTCAGGGAACTGCAGGCGTATTCCGGCAGAGCCATTTTTTCGTCGATGGCCTGAATGGATGTTTCCAGCTCTTCGATTCTTTCCTCACATTTTTTCAGATCATTTTCTCTTTTGCGGGCCTTTGCCTGGGCCTCCTTCTGAGATTTCCAGTCCAGCTTGTTTTGTGTTGGAACCTCCGTGGACGGAGCGCTTTCCTGGACGGGAACAATCCTTTTTTCAAGATAATAATCGTAATCTCCGTCGTAGCAGTAAAAATGTTCTGCGCTAAGTTCCAGAATCCGGTTAGCGGTCCGGTTGATAAAATATCTGTCATGGGAGACATACAACAGGGTGCCGGAATAATGGTTCAGGGCGTCCTCCAGAATTTCCTTGCTGGCGATGTCCAGATGATTGGTGGGCTCGTCCAGAATCAGAAAATTGGCGTTGGAAAGCATCAGCTTTGCCAAAGAAAGCCGTCCCTTTTCCCCGCCGCTTAAGGAGCGGATCTGCTTAAACACGTCATCGCCCCTGAACAGGAACGCGGCCAGAACGTTGCGGATTCTGGTGTTGTCCATGGACGGGTATTGGTCTGAAATTTCCTCAAACAGGGTTTTCTCCGGGTGCAAAAGCTGCTGCTCCTGATCATAATAGCCGATCTCCACATTGGTTCCCAGCCTGAAAAAGCCGGTGTCAGCGCTCTCCATGCCGTTTAATATTTTCAACAGGGTGGTCTTGCCGGTGCCGTTATCCCCGATGATGGCCACATGCTCACCCCGGCGCAGGTCAAAATTCAGATCAGAAAACAGGTGCAGCGGGCCGAAAGATTTGCTCAGGTTTTCAATGTGCAGCACATCCCTCCCGCTTAAGATGGCGGGGGTTAAAGAAAGCTTCATATCGGTATCCACGTCCGTGGGCTTATCCAGCACCTCCATCCGGTTTAACAGCTTTTCCCGGCTCTCCGCCCGCTTAATGGATTTCTCCCGGTTAAAAGAGCGCAGCTTTTCAATGACCTCCCGCTGATGTGTGATTTCCCGCTGCTGATTTTCATAAGCGTTTTGGGCGGCAATCCTCAGCTGTTCCTTTTTGATCACATAATCGGAATAATTTCCCTGAAATACGGTGGATTTGGTCTGATCCAGCTCCACCACTTTTGTGACGATGCGGTCCAGGAAATACCGGTCGTGGGAGACCACCAGCACGGCGCCTTTGTAATTCAGAAGATAGGTTTCCAGCCAGGCGATGGAATTTAAGTCCAGATGGTTGGTGGGCTCATCGAGAATGATCAGATCGGGCTTTAAAAGCAGAAGCCGTCCCAGCGCCGCCCGTGTCTTCTGACCGCCGGAGAGCGTGCTCACGGGCTTTGTGAATTCCTCTTCAGAAAAGCCCAGGCCCTTCAGTACACCGGTGATCTCGCTTTGATACTGGTAACCACCCTCAATTTCGTATTGATGGGTCAGGCGGCTGTAGGTTTCCATCAGTTCCGTCAGGGCGCTGCCTGTTGTATGCTTCATCTGCGCTTCGCTGGTCCGGATTTTCCTCTCCAGGGTGATCAGGGGCTGTTTGACGCTCAGCAGCTCGTCGTAAACAGTCAGATCGGTGTTCAGAGTGTCGTTCTGCGCCAGATATCCGAAGGAGGTGTCTTTTCCAAAGGTGACCAGTCCCTCGTCCGCGGACAGCTGCCCCACAATGATTCGCAAAAGAGTGGTTTTGCCCGCGCCGTTGATGCCTACGATGGCGGCTTTTTCATTATTTTCGATATGAAAGGAGACACCGGACAAAACCGGAACCTCGAGAAAGCTTTTCTGTATATTCTGACAGTTGAGAATCATATGCGGATTCCTTTATATTATTATTTTGTAATTGCCGGCAGTGATGCATCTGCCGGTAAGGACCAAAACGGAAACGTTCTTATTTTACTAAAGGGAAAGGACTTCTGTCAATGTTTTGTTCAGAGCTTACCGCTCAGATTGTGAAAAAGATATCATTGCTTCTTGCAAAGAACCCGGAAACGAGGTATAATAAAAAAAGTTTTTTTGACGTGGGAGGTCATATAATGGAAAAGGAAATATCGCAGGCGGTAATCGGAAGGTTGCCAAGATATTTTCGATATTTGGGAGAACTGAAGGATAACGGAGTGCAGAGAATTTCTTCTCAGGAGCTGAGCAGCCTGATGAAAGTGACAGCGTCCCAGATCAGACAGGATCTGAATAATTTCGGCGGTTTCGGGCAGCAGGGGTACGGCTATAATGTGGAATACCTGTATCAGGAGATCGGCAATATTCTGGGACTGAATGTGGAGCATCATCTGATTATTATCGGTGCGGGAAATCTGGGGCAGGCTCTGGCAAATTATCTGAATTTTGAGAAGAGAGGCTTTTTGTTTGAGGGAATATTTGACTGTAATCCGGCTCTGTATGGCAAAAAGGTCCGATCCCTGACGGTGCAGCCCATGGAGGCTGTGGAGGGCTTTATCCTGGAAAATCAGGTGGACATCGCTGTACTGACCATTCCTAAGGACAGTGCGGTGGAGGTAGCTGATATGCTGGTGAAAAACGGCATCAAGGCAATCTGGAATTTTGCGCACGTGGATCTGAATGTACCGAAAGGAATCCAGGTGGAGAATGTGCACCTTTCCGACAGCCTGATGAAGCTGTCATATAATCTGGCAAAATACAGCGAAAGTAAGTGAAAACTCATGCGCCGCAAAAAGCGGCGCATGTTCTTGGATTGTGGGAAAATCAATGGAAGAATGTCTGAGACAATTTGACAGGGGCTATGTTAAAATTGACCTGGATGCTCTGGAGCACAATATAGACGTCATGTATGACCGCGTCGGGCGCAAAAGCCGTCTTCTTCTGGTGATAAAGACCGACGGCTACGGCCACGGCGCGGTTCCCATTGCACAGCTGTCCCAGAAAAAGGAGAGCGTGGGGGGCTTCGCGGTGGCAACCTTTGAGGAAGCAAAGCATCTGCGGGAGTGCGGGATTACGAAGCCAATCCTGATTTTGGGTTATACCTTTCCCTACTGTTATGAAGAGCTGATTGGACTGGAAATCCGGCCGGCGGTGTTTCGGAAAGATACCTTAAGGGAGCTGTCAGAGGCCGCGTCCCGGGTGGGAAAGACTGTGAAGGTTCATATTAAGGTGGATACCGGCATGAGCAGAATTGGTATTTATCCGGATCAGGAGGGTCTTTCTTTCATCAAAATGGCTTCTGAGCTGCCGGGAATAGAGATTGAGGGAATCTTTACCCATTTTGCCAGAGCGGATGAGAAGGATAAGGAAAGCGCCATTGCTCAATATGCAAGCTTTCGTGAGTTCACCAGGGCCGCGGAGCGCTTGCTGGGGCATCCCATTCCCATCAGACACTGCGCCAACAGCGCGGCCATTATTGAAAAGGATCTGACCATGACGCATCTGGACTGGGTCAGGGCGGGCATCACGCTGTACGGACTCTGGCCATCCTCTCAGGTGGATCATACGTCGGTGGATTTAGAGCCGGTGCTGTCCCTGCACAGCCGGGTGGCCTATGTGAAAGACGGTCGGATTGGAAGCGGCGTCAGCTACGGCGGCACCTGGCAGGTGAAAGAGCCTGTGCGAATTGCGACCATACCGCTGGGATATGGGGATGGATATCCCAGAAGCCTTTCCAACTGCGGATATGTGCTGATCAGAGGGCAGAGAGCGCCCATTCTTGGACGGGTATGCATGGATCAGTTTATGGTAGATGTAACGCGCATTCCCGGAGTTTCCTGCTCTGATCCGGTGACGCTCATCGGGACTGACGGAAAGGAGCATATTTCCATGGAGACGCTTGGAGAGCTCTCCCACCGTTTTAACTATGAGTTTGCCTGTGATCTGGGCAAGCGTCTGCCCAGGGTGTTTTATTACCGGCAGAAACCGGCGGCGTACTGGGAACAGTTTCGTCCCGGGATTCATTCACTGGAATCTTTTTTTCAAAATGGAACAGGAGTGTGAATACCTTTTGACAAAACCAGCCATACTATAAACCAGACAGAAAGGATGGTTTTGTATGAAAAGGGGAGACATTTATTACGCTGATTTAAGACCTGTGGTGGGAAGCGAACAGGGCGGTGTCCGCCCGGTGCTGATTGTACAGAATGATGTGGGCAACCGGCATTCTCCAACGGTGATCTGCGCGGCGATCACCAGCAAGCTGGATAAAAACAGGCTGCCCACACATATCCATATTTCAGCCAGTACCTATCACATGGAAAAGGATTCAGTGATTCTTCTGGAGCAGCTTCGCACCATAGATAAGACGCGCCTGAAAGATAAGGTCTGCCATCTGGATGAGACAATCATGGGACAGGTGGACAGTGCGCTGAGCATTTCTCTTTCTCTGCCCCAGCAGTCCAGAGCCGTGGCAGGAGGAGCGTTTACGGGCTTGTCCGGTGTTCACGGTTGACGAAAAAGGTTTCTTTTGCTATAGTAATTTCGTCAGATGTAAAAATATCAATTGTTGTAAAGGAGTTTTTTATGACGGACGATGGGGATGGACCTTGTTGGGGCCTGATCTTAAGTTTCACGAAATCCGGGATTTTGAATATGGAAGTATTCGGAATCCCGCTGTTACATATTCTTGTGCCGGTGATTGTCATGATACTTTTACTGGCGCTCTTTACTGCTCTGGGGGTTTTTTTGCCGGGGAAATTGGTTGAGCTTGTGAAGAAAATGGCAGAGAGGGTTCTGCACGGCGGGGAGGCTCTCCCGGCGGAGGATGACACAGAGAAGGAAATCATTGAGTTGGTCAATGAGGGCCATGAGCAGGGCGTGATTGAGGACAGTGAGGTCGAGATGATCAGTAATATCTTCGCTTACTCAGATAAGGAAGCTCAGGATATCATGACCCACCGCTCCAACATGGAAGCCTTTGATGAGGAGACGCCCTTTTTGGAGGCGGTCAGCCGGCTGCTTTTGGGACAGAACTCCAGATATCCGGTTTATCAGGAGAATCTGGATCATATTACCGGTATTTTGTATCTGAAAGATGCCATGCGCTATCAGAATATTCACCCTGAGGAGACCCGCCCGATCCGGGAGATCGAGGGGCTTTTGCGCAAGACACAGTTTACTCTGATGACCACGAACATCGATGACCTTTTTAAGACGCTGCAGTCAGCCAAGGTGCAGATGGCTATTGTCATAGATGAGTATGGACAGACGGCGGGACTGGTTACCATGGAGGATATTCTGGAAGAAATCGTGGGCAATATCCAGGATGAGTATGATGATGAACAGGAGTTTATCGATTCCAAAAGCGAGGACGCCTGGGTAATGGAAGGGCTGACGCCCTTAGAGGACATTGAGGACAAGCTGGGGATCACCTTTGATGAGACTGAGTTCGATACACTGAACGGTTTCCTGATCCGTCAGCTGGACCATATTCCCCAGGAAGGGGAGGAATTTGAATACGAGTACAGAGGATACCTTTTCAGGGTCCTTTCCGTGGAAAATATGCGGATCCAGAGTGTGCTCGTGACGAGGAAGGCCGGGGAGCCTTTAAAGAAAACAGAACGCAGGGAGGAAGAATAGCAGTATGTCAGGACATTCAAAATTTTCAAACATTAAGGCCAAAAAGGAAAAGAACGACGCCGCCAAGGGCAAGATTTTCACGATTATCGGCCGTGAGATCGCGGTAGCGGTGAAAGAGGGCGGACCTGACCCGGCCAATAACTCTAAACTCTATCAGGTGGTTTTGAAAGCAAAAGCCAATAACATGCCCAACGATACCATTGAGCGGGGCATCAAAAAAGCAAGCGGCGAGCTGGGCAGTGTCAATTATGAGAATATTACATATGAAGGCTATGGCCCCGGCGGTACCGCTATTATTGTCAAGACTCTGACAGACAACAAAAACCGGACAGCCTCCAATGTCAGAAGTGCTTTTACCAAGGGGCAGGGAAGCATCGGAACCCCCGGCTGCGTGTCCTTTATGTTTGACGAGAAGGGCCAGATTATTATCGACAGGGAAGAGTATGAGGCTGAGGACGCGGATGAGCTGATGATGACTGTGCTGGACGCGGGAGCGGAGGATTTCGCTGAGCAAGAGGATCATTATGAGGTGATCACCGCTCCGGAGGATATGGAAAATGTGAGAAAGGCGCTGGAGGAGGCAGGCATCCCCATGGTCAGTGCGGAAGTGACAATGATTCCGCAGAATTACGTCACTCTTACAGATGAGAATCATATCAAATGTCTGAACAGAATTCTGGATATTCTGGACGAGGATGATGATGTGCAGGCAGTATATCACAACTGGGATGAGCAGGACTGACAGGGAATCCTTTCCGAACATGCAAAAGGATCATTGACACAGATTTTTGAAAAATAGGAGCAGAGAGAAGAATGGACAGGCTGGCGATCGTGGTGCCCTGTTATAAGGAAGAGGAAGTAGTGGAG
>JAJQGR010000268.1 GCA_021200345.1 Lachnospiraceae bacterium
TCTGTTGCTGTGGAGAGCCTGTTTAACTACTTCTTAATCAGGGTGGTCCCCTATGTGAATTCCCGGCCGTCCTCCGATCCGTTTCTGGGTCGCTGCTCCAACTGTCCGCCGCTGATTGTGGGGCAGGATATTTCCGAGAGGGACTTAAAACGGGCCATGGCGGCCTACTACGCCAATATTGAGACCATTGACAGGCAGTATGGAGAGATTCTGGACTGCCTGGTTGATGCGGGTGAAAATCCGGACGACTGGGTGATCATTTATACCACCGACCATGGGGAGATGCTGGGAGAGCATTCCATCTGGGAGAAACAGCGCTTCTATGAGGGAAGCGTCAGGATCCCGATGATGATCAGATATCCGGTGAAATTTCAACCGGGGCGCTGTGACCGGAATGTGAATCTGATTGATATTTATGCTACGCTTTGTGATCTGTGCGGTCTGACCGCGCCTTGTGAGGTGGAGAGCCGCAGTCTGACCGGCCTGATGGCGGGGCAAACTCAGGGCTGGGACAATGAGACGGCTTCCCAGTATCATGGCAAAAATCTGATGATTAAGAGAGATGATCTGAAATATCACTGGTATCTGGAAGATCAGAGTGAGATCCTTTTTGATCTTTGCCGGGATCCGCTGGAAAATCAGAATTTTGCTTCCGACCCGGCTTATGCCGCGGATATGGCCTATTTCCGGGCGCAAAGGAAGAATTACAAATTTTAAAAGGCTTTAAAGGAGAGTACCATACCAATGGAGCAGAAAAAGTTTTCGCTGGTTCCTTATTTACTGAAATATAAATGGAGTTACCTGATCGGTATTATCCTGCTGTTGCTGGTGGATCTGGCAAGTCTGTATGTGCCTCAGTACATCGGAGAGATCATTGACGGGCTTTCCGCTCAGGCACTGGATATGCAGGGAGTAAGGCTTCTGATTCTGAAGCTCTTCGCAGCTGGCGTGGTGATGGCAGTGGGGAGGTTTGGCTGGAGATATTTCATTGTGGGATCCTCCAGGGATGTGGAGTATGATCTGCGAAATGATATGTTTCAGCATCTGGAAACCTTATCGGCCAAATACTTTAATTCCCATAAGACCGGGGATCTGATGGCTCATTTTACCAATGACTTACAGGCGGTGCGTCAGGCAGTGGGCATGAGTGTGGTGACGGCCTTCGACGCGGTAGGCATGACCATCATGGTGCTGGTGAAGATGGTATTGTATGTGAATCTGGGTCTGACAGTGGTGGCCGCGGTACCGTTGACAGCGGTAGCGGTAGGCTGCTATTTTTTTGGGAAAGCCATGAAAAAGTGCCAGATTGAAAGGCAGAACGCTTTTTCTTATCTGTCGGATAAGGTACAGGAGAGCTTATCCGGCATCCGGGTGGTGAAGGCTTTTGTGCAGGAGGAAAAGGATTTTGATTCCTTTGAGGAAGCCAATGAGAAAAACATGGAAAAGAATCTGGCGGTGGTGAAGCTTCGGGCCATCTTTGGACCGGCGCTGGACGCCATCACCGGCATCAGCATTGTGCTGACGCTTCTGGTGGGAGGACGGATGGTGCTTTCCGGCACCATTTCCATTGGCCAGTTTGTGACCTTTAATTCTTATATCAATATGCTGGTCTGGCCCATGATTGCCTGCGGCGATTGTATCAATACCTTTACCCAGGCGTCCGCGGCGCTAAAGAGAATTGGTATGATTTTTGCCGAGCAGCCGGACATTGTGGACATGATCCCCGAGGAGCTGCAGGGAAAGGATCTTCACATTCAGGGCGAAATCGAACTGAAAGATCTGACCTTTACCTATCCTGACGGTACGGAACCGGTGCTGAAGGATGTGAATATGAAGGTGAAGGCCGGGGAAATGCTGGGAATTTTAGGACGGACAGGCAGCGGCAAATCCAGTCTGGCGGATCTGCTTTTGCGTGTCTATGATTGTGAAAAGGGCGAGCTTTTGCTGGACGGAAGACCTATCACGGATTATCCGCTGGCGGTGCTGCACAGGGATGTGGCTTATGTGCCTCAGGATAATTTTCTTTTCTCCGATACTCTGGAGGAAAATATCGCTTTCGGCCTGGAGGAGCGGATCACAGATCATCCTGAAATCAGAAGGCGGATCCGTCAGGCGGCGTCGGACGCCTGTATTGATGACAACATTATGGAATTTCCCGATCAGTATGAGACCCTGGTGGGGGAAAGGGGCGTGACTCTTTCCGGAGGACAGAAGCAGAGAAGCTCTATTGCCCGGGCCCTTCTGATGGATGCGGCAATTCTGATTATGGACGATTCTCTGTCTGCGGTGGATACAGATACAGAGGATCAGATTCTGGAGAATCTGCTGCGGCTGAGGAAAGGAAAGACAACGATCGTGATTGCCCACAGAATTTCCACCCTGCAGAAAGCGGATCATGTAGCGGTGTTGACGGATGGGGAGCTGACGGAGTACGGCACCCATGAGGAGCTGATTTCCATGAACGGATTTTATGCGCATATTTATGAGAAGCAGCAGCTGGAAGAGCAGCTGTCTCAGATGTAGGAGGGCGTATGAGCAGTCTGAATGATGATAAGGTGGAAAACGTATATAAGGGGAATGTCTGGCTGAAGCTGTTTGAATATATGAAGCCTCATCTGGGGAGTATGGCTTTTTGCCTGGTGATGGTGCTGGCGCTGACGGCCTTTGACCTGTACCGGCCCATTCTGATCGGAGACGCCATTGATCTGTTTGAGCAGAACGGGGAATACGGAAACCTTATGCGCACGGCAGTGATTTACAGCATTGTACTGGCGCTGGGAGTGGCGGCCAACGTGTCCCAGACCTGGATTCTGCAGAAGACCGGACAGAAGATCATCCTGAAAATGAGACAGGATCTGTATGCCCATGTGCAGTCCTTAAGCCTTCGCTACTTTGACCTGACGCCGGTGGGAAAGATTGTCACCCGGGTGACCAACGATGTGGAGGCCATGAATGAAATGTTTTCCGGAATTCTGGTAAATCTGTTCCGGAATATTGTTAAGATTCTGGGCTATGCGGTTGTCATGCTGGTGTTGGATTTTAAGCTGGCGCTTCTGTCTTTTGTGCTGCTGCCGGTAGTCGTGGTGCTGACGGTGGTGTTCCGAAAGCTGGCCAGAGAGGCCTACCGGCTGACCAGGACCAGACTGACGGATATCAATACTTTCCTGTCTGAGCATATTTCCGGCATGAAGGTGATCCAGATCTTTGGCAGGGAAAAGCGCAAGTTTGAAGAATTTGACGAAAAGAACAGAAAGCTGTACAAGGCTTATTATAAGGAGATGATGGTGTTTGCCATCTTCCGCCCGGCCACCTATATCCTCCGGATTCTGTCGCTGATGATCGTTTTGTATATCGGCAGCAGGGAGGTGCTGGGAGCGGTGATTACTGTGGGAACTCTCTATATTTTTGCCCAGTATATCCAGTCTTTCTTTGAGCCTATTGAGACGCTGGCGGAGCAGTTTTCCACCCTGCAGTCTTCCCTGGCCAGCGCGGAGAAGATTTTCACCGTGATGGAAGAGGAGCCGTTGGTACAGGAGGATCCGGATCCGGTGATTCTCCCGGAAATCAGAGGCAGAATTGAGTTTGATCATGTATGGTTCGCGTACGATAATGAGAATTATGTGCTGCGGGATGTATCCTTTGTCATTGAGCCGGGAGAAAAAGTGGCCTTTGTGGGAGCCACCGGCGCGGGCAAGACTTCTATTTTAAATCTGATCGGCAGATATTATGACATTCAGAAGGGCAGCATTACCATTGATGGGGTGGATATCCGCCGATTGTCCAAAAAGCAGCTGCGGGAAGCCATCGGCCAGATGCAGCAGGATGTGTTTGTGTTTGAGGGGGACATTGAGTACAATATCCGCCTCCATGATGAGAACATCACCCATGAACAGGTGAAAGCGGCGGCGGAGTATGTCAATGCTTCCCACTTTATTGAGAAGCTGCCGGGCGGCTATCAGGAACCGGTGATGGAGCGGGGCGCTACCTTCTCAGCGGGAGAGAGACAGCTGTTAAGCTTTGCCAGAACCCTGGCTCATAATCCCAGCATTCTGGTGATGGATGAGGCAACGGCCAATATTGACACGGAGACAGAGATTCTGATTCAGGAAGCATTGGAAAAGCTGATGCAGGGCCGTACCACCATCATGGTGGCTCACCGGCTCTCCACCATTCAGCACGCGGACTGCATCATGGTCATGCATAAGGGAAAAATCCGGGAGCGGGGCACCCATCAGGAGCTGCTGGCGCAGAACGGAATTTATAAAAAGCTTTATGAACTGCAGATCCACCATGAGGTGAATGCGGCGGGATAAAAGCCTTAAACTATATATGGTTAAGGTGTCAAAAGTGGTTCACGGATTGCTTCGCGCTTCGCGCAGCTGTGCATAAGTTCGATTACGAAAATCACAGATTTTCTATCTCACTTATCCCACAATCCTACAGGAACCATATATTGAAAATTGTATATTCCGACAAAAACAGTGTATTTTTGAAAAAAGTTTTGTTATAAATTTAGGAAGACCATTGAAACTTTATTTTACATGTAGTAAAATTAACATACTTATGGGGACATGCCTGTTGTGAGATATGTCCACTTTGTAAAAATATTCATATGGAGGAATAAAAACATGAAATCTTTTGAGTACACCATCAAGGACGAGATTGGTATCCACGCAAGACCTGCCGGTCTGTTAAATAAGGAGGCAAAAAAGTACAGCTCCACCGTAACCATTACCCGCGCTGATAATGGCAAGACCGCGGATGTAAAGAAGCTGATGATGCTTTTAGCTCTTGGTGTGAAGTGCAACGATACCATCACCGTATCCGCTGAGGGAGAGGACGAAGAGGCGGCTGCGGCAGGTCTGGAAGAGTTCTTCAAGGCTAATCTGTAAATATCTCTAAATGGAAAGAAGGTATTTTCCGTGGAAAAAGTAACCGGTCAGAAAATTTTAAACGGCATTGCCATCGGCAAGATCCTTTACTATGTGAAGGCACAGGGCAATGCGGAGAAGAGGACCATCAGCGATACTGAGGCTGAGGTCGCCCGTTTTGAGGCTGCCAAGGAGACCGCTCAGGAGCAGCTGCAGGTGATTTATGAAAAGGCTCTGGCGGAGCAGGGAGAGGAGACGGCTCAGCTGTTTGAGGTTCACTCCATGCTGCTGGACGATGATGATTATAAGGATGCCATCCTTGCCAAGATCAACGATGACAAGGTAAACGCGGAGTACGCGGTGGCGGCCACCGGCGAGGAGTTTGCCGAGATGTTTGCCAGCATGGAGGATGAGTATTTCCAGGCCAGAAGTGCTGATATCAGGGATATTTCCACCCGGGTAGTGAATGTGCTTTCCGGGGTACAGGATATGAGTGATCTGGCGGAGCCCTGCATTCTGGTGGCGGTGGATTTAGCTCCCAGTGAGACGGTGCAGATGGATACCTCCAAGCTGTTAGCCTTTGTCACAAAGGAAGGCTCCACCAGCTCCCACACCGCGATTTTAGCCCGCAATATGGGGATTCCGGCGCTGATTAAGACGCCCATTGATGAAAGCTGGAATGGAAAGCTGGGCATCGTGGACGGCGCCGCCCAGACACTGATTATCGATCCCGATGAGGCAACTCTGGCGGATTATCAGGCAAAGCAGGCAAAGGAACAGGCGGAGAAAGCCTTACTGCAGGAGCTGAAGGGCAAGGAGACGGTCACCAAAGCCGGCAGGCATGTAAGGCTGTTCGCCAACATCGGCAGCGTGGCTGATATGGAAGTGGCTAAGAAAAACGATGCCGAGGGCATCGGCTTGTTTAGAAGTGAGTTTCTGTATCTGAATTCCAATGATTTCCCCACAGAGGAAGAGCAGTTCCAGGCTTATAAGGCTGTAGCGGAAGGCATGGAAGGCAAGGAAGTAGTGATCCGTACCCTGGATCTGGGCGCGGACAAGCAGGTGGATTATTTCAACCTGGGCAACGAGGCTAACCCGGCCCTGGGTTACAGAGCGATCCGTATCTGCTTAGAGCAGCCGGAGATTTTCAAGACCCAGCTTCGTGCACTGTTGAGAGCCAGCGCCTACGGCAATATCGCCATTATGTACCCGATGATCACCTCTGTGGAGGAAGTGCGGGATATTAAAGAGATTGTGGCTGAAGTAATGGCTGAACTGGATGCGGAAGGCATTGCTTACAATAAGGACATCAAGCAGGGTATCATGATTGAAACACCGGCTTCCGTTCTGATCAGCGACCTGCTGGCGAAGGAAGTGGATTTCTTCAGCATGGGTACCAACGATCTGACCCAGTACACACTGGCGGTGGACCGTCAGAACAATAAACTGGACCGCTTCTACAAGCCTCATCATGAGGCCATTAAGCGGGCCATCAAGATGGTCTGCGACAACGCTCACGCGGCCGGCATCTGGGCCGGAATCTGCGGCGAGCTGGGCGCGGATCCGGAGATGAACGAATTCTTCCTTTCCTGCGGCGTGGACGAATTGTCCGTGGCCAGCGGTATGATTTTGCCGCTGCGCAAGAAGATCAGGGAGTCTGAGATCGGGTGAGGCGGATTAAACCGTCCAGCCTCCATCCAGCGTGATAATCTGCCCGGTCAGATATTCCGGCGCGCAGGCAAGCTGCAGACATAAAGCCGCTGCCTCCTCAGGCCGTCCCATTCGGTCAGCGGGGATT
>JAJQGR010000312.1 GCA_021200345.1 Lachnospiraceae bacterium
CAAGGATTGTAGCGCTCGAGTTTTTTGGTTACTGTCAAAGACAGGAGTATACTCCGAAAAGACGGAATCTGTCAAACCCTTATCTTTCTTTTCCCACAAAAAATAACGCCACTGTTCCCGGGCCTGTATGCGCGCCAATCACAGGGCCGATGTCCGTGATCTGCTCTACGTTAGCACCGCACAGCTCTTTCACGCTGTTTGCCAGCATGTCCGCCGTATCCTTACAGTCAGAATTGCAGATGTAAACCGGATATTTTTCCAGGTCAAGAGCAGTCTCTTTCATCTTTCTGGCAATTCCATTGATCGCGTTCTTTTTGCCGCGAACATTTCTGACGCCCACCAGGTGGCCCTCATTGTCCACATGCATCAGGGGCTTGATATTCAGTGTATCCCCGATCCAGGCAGTGGTGGCGCTGACACGGCCGCCCCGCTTTAAATATTCCAGAGTGTCCACGGTAAACCAGTGACAAATATTCAGCCGCATACTCTCCGCATACCGGGCGGCCTCCTCCACAGAAGCGCCCTCATCTCTCCGGTTCTTTACCAGATCAACCAGCAGTCCCTCTCCTGTGGACGCCGACAGGGTATCTACCGTTAAAATTTTCCGGTCAGGATATTCCTCCTTAAGCTCCCTGGCAACCGTATTCCCCGCGCTGTACGTAGAGCTTAAGCCAGAGGAAAAGCCCAGATAAAGTATATCATTTCCTTTCTCTAACTCCCTGCGGAAATGCTTCCGAAACGTCTCGGTGTTGATGGCCGCGGTTTTGGCCGTCTTCCCCTGCTTCATATACCCGTAGAATTCTGCGGCCGAAAGGGCGTCATTATCATACTGGACGGTTTCTCCGTCAAAATGAAAGGTAAGATTGACGCTCTTCACATTCCATTCCTTAAGTGTCGCCGCCGGCAGATCACAGGCGGAATCTGTAAAAATCACATAACTGCTCATGGCACCCTCCTCTAAAATTGCATTCTAAAGACGTAGTATTCAATAACCGATGTGTTGGATTTCAAAACCACTTCCCACTAAAATTATATATAATACATTCCGGAAAAGATGTCAACTCTTTTTGCATCTCAGCGAACAATCTCTCATCGAACAACCTGTAAAATCCCGGAAATGTCCGTTCCCACCACCATCGAATAATTGGTATAATACACCACAAAACCCGGTTTGGCCCCGCCCGGCTTTTTTACATGCTTTTTCTGAACATAATCAACCTCCGTTTTATCCTGATCTCTGTTTTTGCTGTAGTAAGCCGCAAGTCTTGCCGCCTCCTCAAAGGTGGCGTCCGGAATATCTGTCTCTCCGTTTGTCTTCACCAGCACATGGGAACCGGGACAGTTCTTGGCGTGAAACCACCAGTCGTTGCCCTGGGCCTCCTTAAAGGTCAGCTGATCATTCTGAAGATTATTTTTGCCCACAAAGATATCATATCCGTCGCTGCTCACATAATGCCAGGGTTTATTGACCGTCTTTTGCCGTTTTCTGGAGTTTTCTCCTGATTTACGGATATGGCCGGTCAAAAGAAGCTCTTCTCTGATCTGGATCAGATCCTCCTCACACTGGGCCATGTCCAGAGCGGCGGATACACTCTGCAGATAATCAATTTCCGCCTTTCCCTGGGCGGTCAGTTCCGTCAGGGCTTCATAAGTCCGCTTCAGCTTCGCGTATTTTTCAAAATATTTCTTCGCGTTGTCCAGCACCGGTATGTCCGGGTCCAGAGGAATTGTGATCTCCTCATTGGTATAATAATTCACCGCCTGAAAGCTTTTGCTGCCCTGGGGGACCGAGTAGCCGTAAGCGCTGATCAGCTCTCCGTAGACTCGATATTTCTCCCGCTTCTCAGTGTCCTTCATCTGCACTTTCTGCAGATCATATTTTTTGACATTGCGCTCCAGAGCGCTCTGTACCACCCGGCGCAGACTCACGGAGCGCTGCCTGATCCGGTCAGCGGCGTTCTTTTCTCCATAAAAAGCAAGAAGCAATTCGGAAATACTGTCAAAGCTTTTCTGCTCACTGACAGGATAAAGAGCACAGGGAAGAACAAAATAATCCTTTGGCACACCGCCCTGGTAGACAATCACGGGCCTAAAAGCCCCCTCCCTGATCTGATCTGTCATCCTGCCAAAACAATCCGCCAGCTGATTTGTCTGCTCCTTTGACAGTCCGTTGGCAGGGAGGTCAGCGTCAATACCGGCCTCATAGCACAGCTCCTGAGCCATAATGGGGCTGATGCCGGTGAAACCGGAATAAATGGCCTTATAAGCGGCCATGGGACTGTTTGACAAAAGCTCTCCCATCCTCTCTCCGGCGTCAAAGGTCAGCGGATCTGTCTTTTTTTGTGTATCGGGAATGAAGTATTCTCTGCCGGGCAGAACCTCTCTGACAGAGCTGATCATACCGGAAATATGCTTGATGCTGTCAATGATCGTGTTATCATCTTTCAAAAAAATGATGTTGCTGTATTTTCCCATCAGTTCAATGACCAGCGTCTTGCGGCACAGATCCCCCAGCTCGTCCAGGTGCTCCACCTGAATATGGATGATCCGTTCCAGTCCCGGCTGCGTCACAGATACAATCCGCCCATTCTGAATATGCTTGCGCAGCAGCATGCAGAAATTGGGGGCGGTGACCGGTCCCGGCTGATTTAGCTCTGTCAGACAGACTAAGGGCAGCGAAGGGTTTGCCGAAAGCATGAGCCGGTATTGTCCCTGAAAGGTTTTGATGGTCAAAAGCAGCTCGTCAGTCTCCGGCTGCGCTATTTTACTGATCCGCCCGCCGGCCAGAGTCTGGTTCAGCTCCCTGGTCAGGCAGGAAATGGTGATTCCATCGAATGCCATGATGATTTCTTTTCCTTTTTCCAAAATACCGTTGAAACGGTTATATTCTTAACTGGTATCGCGGGATACCAAATATTTTTTACGAGGAGGTAGATAAATGAAAATGCTAAGGGAGGAACTGGTCATCCGGGAAATCATCGGCCCCGGCCGCGGAGACACTGTAGCTTTATGCTGTGCTGTGGAAATCACAGAGCAGCTTCTCTTTGAGGAGAAAAAGTACAGCTACATGAGCGACATCAGAGTGACGCGGGATATCTACACAATCGCCGCCCGGCGTCTGGGACGCACAATAAAATCCACGGCCCGGCAAATCCAGCGGACCAGTGAACGCTGCTGGTACAGCATGGACAATGCTCTGAGGCTGAGGTACATTGGAAAGACCTGTTTTCCTGAGGGCGCGCCCTCTACCCGGGACATGATCTTTTATCTTGCGTTCTACTGCTATTGTCATGAACCCTATTACCAGGTTCTGAGAAAAGAAGTGGGCAGATAAAAGAACTCCCAAAGCGGCAGCGCCTTCGCTCCGCGGGGTGCTGCCGTATCCGTCCCTCTACTCTTCTTTCAGACCAATCCGCCTCAACAGAGGGATCAGCAAATACCCCCTGGGGATATTGTACAGTGTCTGTTCGGTCAGTCCGCCGGTCACCACCAGCAGCACCAGATACACCAGCACTCCGAATGCCACCGACAGCCCCAGACAAACAACATTGGAGGGCAGAAGGAAATAAATCCCGTGATATACCAGCCAGGCCGCCGCACCCATGGCCAGCGCCGAAAGGCCCGGCTTCAGATATACATGCACAAAATCAATCCGGCTCTCCAACGCTTTCTTCACATCCATCTGATTCAGCAGGCTCATCAGACCCGCGTAAAAGAAATAGGCCACAGGAAGAGCATAGATGCCCAGATCCGTCACATACATCAAAACCACCACCAGCACTGTCTGGGCGATCAGCGCCAGACCGGCGTTTTTCACCGGCTTGTTGACCATGCCGATGCCCTGCAAAATTCCGTTGGACACAGTGGAAAGGGCATAAAAGCAGGTGGAAAAGCACATCATCCGAAGCAGAGTCACCGCCATTGCCAGATCCGCTTCTGTGGAAAAGCCAAACAACAAAGTCAGAATCGGTTCCGCCAGCACAAACAGCCCCACCGCCGCCGGAATGCAGATCAGCATGGTGGTCTGCACGGCCACCTGCACCTGAGTGCCGGCCGTCTTCTTTCCGTCCCGCACATAGGAGGCGGAAATCACAGGGATCAGCGCCGCGCTCATGGCGGAGGCCACCGCGATGGGCACATCCGACAACAGCACCGCTTTCCCGGAATAAATACCAAAGACAGAATATGCCTCCTCCTGCGCCATTCCTTTCACATTGATGGCAATCTCCGTGAAAAGCCGGTTGTTCAATGTGATATTGAAATTATAGATAAAGGTGCTGAGAATAATAGGCGTCACCACCAGCAGCAGGCTTTTAAAGATTTCTCCCGCAGGATCCTCAAAATGGGAGGTGTCCCTTTGAATTCTTTTGCTGATGCGCTTTCTGTTCATCAGATAGGCCCAGAGCATAAACAAAAGCGCTGTCACCACGCCCGCGCCGGTGCCGATGGCGCTTCCCATGGCTCCGTACTCCGGCTCAGCATAGGTTTTCATAAACCAGCTGGCCGCCGCGATGCTGACGATGGCGTTCAAAATCTGCTCAAAAATCTGGGAAATACTGGTCGGTGCCATATTTTTGTGGGCCTGAAAATAGCCACGCAGGACCCCCAGGAAGCCATAGATAAACACTGTGGGAGCAAACACCCGAAGAACCTGGGAGGCTTTCCCGTTGACCAGCACCCCCGCCCCGAAAAATAAAACCAGGGCGGCAATCAGGCCAATGACTCCCACATAGACCAGCGCGCAATAAAAAATCCGCTGGGCATTTTTGTACTGACGCTGCTCCAGCTTTCCCGCCATCAGCTTGGAAATGGCTGAGGGAATGCTGTAAGAGGACAACAACAGCACGATGGTATACACATTGTACGCCGTGGAATAATAACCGTTGCCTTCATCTGTCAGAATATTTGCCAGCGGAACACGATAAAGCAAGCCGATCAGGCGGCTGATGATACCAGCCGCCGCCAGAATACCGGCCTGCTTTACAAATTCTGCGTTATTTGATTGTTTCTGTGTTTCTGTTGTATTTTTTGCCATCTTATCCGATCAGCCAGTCGTACATCTCCTGATATTTTGCCGCGGAAACCTTCCATGAAAAATCGGCCGCCATGGCCCGGTCCACCATCTTATTCCATTCCCGCCTGGTGTCATAATATACATGCTCCGCATAACGGATGGTGTTGAGCATCTCATCCGCGTTATAATTGCGGAAGCTGAAGCCGGTGCCGGTGCCCGCGTTTTCATCATAGGGCTGCACCGTATCCTTTAATCCGCCAGTCTCACGAACAATGGGCAGGGTGCCGTAACGAAGCGCCATCAGCTGGCTTAAGCCGCAGGGCTCAAACAGGGAAGGCATCAAAAAGGCGTCGCAGCCCGCGTAGATCTTATGGGACAAAGGCTCGGAATAATAGATATTGGCGGAAACCTTACCATGATATTTCCAGTCGAAATGACGGAACATATTCTCATACTGGACCTCGCCGGTGCCCAATACTACCAGCTGGATATTGTCCTGGCAGAGCCGGTCCATCACGTAAGCGATCAGGTCCACGCCTTTCTGATCTGTCAGACGGGAGACGATGCCGATCATCATCACGTCCTTGTCCACGTTCATGCCCAGCTCTTCCTGGAGGGCGACTTTATTTTTCCCTTTTTCCTTGCGGAAGTTCTTTGGCGTGTAATTCTGATAAATCAGCGGATTGGTCTCCGGGTTAAAGTCCGTGTAGTCAATACCATTGACAATGCCCCGCAGATCATTGCTGCGGGCCTGCAGCAGACCATTTAGGCCCTCGCCGTAGAAATCGGTCTTGATCTCCTCCGCGTAGGTATTGGATACCGTGGTCACCGCGTCCGCGTAGACAATGCCGCCCTTTAACAGGTTGGCGTCCTTGTAAGCCTCCAGCTTGTCCGAGGTAAAGAAAGAATCCGGCAGTCCTGTAATGCTCTTGACCTCCGGGATGCTCCACTTGCCCTGGAATTTCAGGTTATGTATGGTCATAACCGTCTTGATATTCCAGAAAAAGTCATTGCCCTGGAAGCGCTCCTTGAGATACACCGGGATCAGACCGGTCTGCCAGTCATGGCAGTGAATCAGGTCCGGCCGAAAGCCGATCAGGGGCAGAGCCGCTAAAACCGCCTTACTGAAGAATGCAAATCTCTCGATCTCAAACAGACCATCGTCGCCATAGGGCTTGGGACCGCTGAAGTAATATTCATTGTCAATAAAGTAGTACTGAATCCCATCCACTTCCGCCTGCAGGACGCCCACATAGACGTTTTTCCAGTTGTAGTCCATGTAGAAGCTGGTCAGAAAGCTCATCTTCTCTTTCATCGCGTCCTTCATGCAGCTGTACTTCGGCAAAAAGACCCGCACGTCGTAGACTTCCCTGTCCAGGCTCTTGGGCAGCGAACCCACCACGTCCGCCAGTCCGCCTGTCTTGATAAAGGGTACGCCCTCAGACGCCGCAAATAAAATATTTTTCATGTGTTGATATCCTCCATAAGAATTCTCTTCCGAATCAGCATAACACAAAATTCATCATTTTGAAAGGGGAACTTTATTCTGCAGACGAATTCTGTCGGAAATCAGGGCGATAAACTCAGAATTGGTGGGTTTTCCCTTCCCCGTATTAATGGT
>JAJQGR010000225.1 GCA_021200345.1 Lachnospiraceae bacterium
GGTGGGAATTGCCGCCTCCGGAGTGCAATCCAATGGGTTTTCTCTGGTGCGTAAGGGCTTCGAGAAGACCACGGAGAGCCTGAATACCTATTATGAAGAGCTGGGGGCGACTCTGGGGGATACATTGCTGACGCCTACCCGCATTTATGTAAAGGCTTTAAAGAGCGTGAAGGAGGCCGGTATTACCATCAAGGGCTGCAGTCATATTACCGGCGGCGGATTTTATGAAAATATCCCCCGCATGCTGCCCGAGGGGATCAGAGCCAAAGTGGAAAAGAACAGTTATCCGGTTCCGGCGATTTTTGGCCTGTTACAGAGAAAGGGCAATATTGCGGAGCAGATGATGTACAATACCTACAATATGGGCCTTGGAATGGTGCTGGCTGTGGATGCGGCGGACGCGAATGCGGCGGTTAAGGTTCTGCAGGCGGCAGGAGAGAAAGCGTATATCGTGGGCTGCTGTGAAGCGGGAGAGAAGGGTGTGGACCTGTGCTGAGGCGCGGGAATGAGGCGCTGTGCCGAAGCGGATACAACGGCGCGGACCAGAGGAAAGGAGCTCCCTTATGTTAAAGATAGTAGTGTGTGTGTCCGGCGGAGGCACCAATCTGCAGGCAATTCTGGATGCCATGGACCAGGGGAAGATTACCAACACTGAGATCATGGCGGTGATCAGCAACAATGCTCACGCAAAGGCCCTGGACCGGGCCAGGAATCACAACATTCCGGCACTGTGCCTGTCCCCCAGAAGCTATCCGGACCGGGCAGCTTTCAACGAGGCTTTCACAGAGAAGATGAAAGAGCTTTCTCCGGATCTGATCGTGCTGGCAGGCTTTCTGGTGGCCATTCCTCCGGCCATGGTGGACGCTTTTGAGGGGCGGATCATCAATATCCACCCGGCGCTGATTCCTTCTTTCTGCGGCGTGGGCTATTATGGCCTGCACGTGCATGAAAAGGCGCTGGAGTACGGCGTCAAGGTGACCGGAGCGACTGTGCATTTCGTGGACAAAGGAATGGATACCGGCAGGATTATTTCTCAGAAAGCCGTGTATGTGCAGGAGGGAGATACACCGGAGGTATTACAGAGACGTGTGATGGAGGAGGCGGAGTGGGTATTGCTGCCTCAGGCCATTGACGATATCGCCAACGGCAGGATACCGCTGCCGGAAAAGAAAGTATGACAGTAAGAACTGTACCATAACTGCAAAATCCGGAAAGCTGATATGACAACGGAAGATGGGAGAGAAAAATGAAAGTGCTGATTGTAGGCGGCGGCGGCAGAGAGCATGCCATCGCCATGAGTGTGGCAAAGAGTAAGAGAGTGACGAAGATTTACTGCGCGCCCGGGAATGCCGGCATCGCGCAGATCGCGGAGTGTGTGCCCATCGGCGCCATGGAGTTTGATGCTCTGGCGGCCTTTGCAAAGGAAAAGGAAATCGATCTGGCCATTGTGGGAATGGACGATCCCCTGGTGGGCGGTCTGGTGGATGTCTTTGAGAAAAACGGCATCCGTGCTTTCGGGCCGAAAGCCAACGCGGCCATTCTGGAGGGCAGCAAGGCCTTTTCCAAGGATCTGATGAAAAAATATCACATTCCTACCGCGGCTTATGAGACGTTCGATGATCCGGATGCCGCGCTTGCCTATCTTCAGACAGCCAGAATGCCCATCGTGCTGAAAGCTGACGGGCTGGCGCTGGGCAAGGGCGTGCTGATCTGCAATACCCTTGAGGAGGCCCAGGCGGGCGTGAAGACCATTATGCTGGACAAGCAGTTTGGCAGCGCCGGCAATCACATGGTGGTGGAGGAGTTTATGACCGGCAGGGAGGTCAGTGTGCTTTCCTTTGTGGATGGGAAGACCATTAAGACCATGACCAGCGCTCAGGATCACAAGCGGGCCGGAGACGGCGACACCGGATTAAACACCGGCGGCATGGGCACCTTCTCCCCCAGTCCTTTCTATACCAGGGAAATTGACGCGATTTGTCAGGAGACCATTTATAAGCCAACTGTGGCTGCCATGGCGGCGGAGGGCAGACCGTTCAAAGGCATTATTTTCTTCGGCCTGATGCTGACCGCGGACGGACCGAAGGTACTGGAGTATAACGCCCGTTTCGGAGATCCCGAGGCCCAGGTGGTGCTGCCCAGGATGGAAAATGACATTGTTGAAGTGATGGAGGCCTGCATTGACGGTACGCTGGATCAGATTGACCTGAAATTTGCGGACAACGCGGCGGTCTGCGTAGTGTTGGCCAGCGACGGTTACCCGGTACATTATGAAAAGGGAAAGCTGATGAAAGGCTTTGAGAATTTTGAGGGGAAAGAGGATTATTTCTGTTTCCACGCGGGGACCAAAGCGACGGATCAGGGCATTGTCACCAACGGCGGCAGAGTGGTAGGGATCACGGCCACCGGCGCGGACTTAAAGGAAGCCCGCGCGAAAGCCTATCAGGCCACAGAGTGGATTGATTTTGAGGGAAAGTATATGCGCCACGATATTGGGGCGGCGATTTATGAAGCCTGATTTTCAGGCTGCCCCGCGGCAACCTCACTGAGAGACAAAAAAGGTCAGCGCGGTGGGGGCAGGCTGTGTTCCGCAAACCTCTGTGGAGGTAAGCGTACCGTTTTCCTCTATTCGAAATACGTCTATTTCCCCGTTTTTCAGGGCGGCGGTGACTAGATAGCGGCCATTGGGGGAAACAGCGGCGGCTCTTGGCCATTCTCTTTCCATGGCAAGGGCCTGCAAAAGGGTCATTTCTCCCTTGTCTTCTAATTTCAGAATGGATATCATTGGCGGGCGATGAACCAGAGTATAGAGGTATCGCCCGTCTTTTGATATGCAAAAGCCCTGCATATCCACTCCCCGCGGAGAACAGGGGATATTGTCCGGCAGAATGCTGCATTCGGATACGGCTGTGATATCTCCGTTTTCTGTGTAGGCATAAGAGCGCACAAACCGGCAAATCTCATGATTGACGTAGAAATAAGGTTCCCTGGGATGATACAGCATATACCTGGGTCCGCTGCCGGTGGGAAGCTGAAGAGGCTTTTGACAAAGCTCCAGCTTCCCATTTTTGATTTTGTAAAAACAGGCAGTGTCATTGCCCTTGTCCACCACGCCAAAAAGCTTTCCGGAGGGACTTCGGGTGATGGAATGAGGATGAGCGCAAAGCTGTTTTTTGGATGGACCGTCTCCGGTGTGTTTTTTTACATCCAGAATTTCGCCAAAGCTTCCGTCGGTGTGAAGACTGATCAGCTCTACGGCGGAATCGCTGGGGATCACCTTTGCATAGTATTTTCCGTGAATATCTTTTTCTACCGTTGTGGCGAAGCTTTGCGCGGAGTGATTGGCCACCAGCAGATAGCTTCCCGTTTCATCCAGCTCCAGATAACAGGGATTGGGGCACAGAGTATCTATATACCCCAGAGCTGCCAGATCCCCTGTCTCAGGGTTCACGCGGAACGCATAGACGCGTCCGCCGCCGCCTGCGCGGCAGGCAGGATTATGTTCCGTTTCATTGGCAAAATAGATCGTATTGTTGCTGTAATTGATACAGGTAACGCCAAATGAGATGCTCTCATCGATCATTTTTGAAAATGTAAGGGCTCCGGTTTGCTGATCGAACTGATAAAGCCCGATGCCCGGGGAACCTCCAAATTCATCCCAATTACTTACATACATGAAAACCTTTCCTGACATGTACCCATCCCTCCTGTGAAGCTGTAAAATTAAGCGATTTTCGCAAAGATCTCTTCCAGTGTCATGGACTCGTCGAAGCCCAGATTTTCCAGGGTGCGTCCCTCTTTTAAATAATCTCTGCCATTGATGGCACCTGCAATGGTCAAAAGGGAGGTCATCAGAGGCATTTCAAATCCCAGTCTGCGTCCCATGGATACAGCCAGAGCACCGCCGCAGCTGCAGTCTTCATTCAGGTAGCGGTGATTGACAGCGTAGGGACCGTCCATGTAATCGCGGAAATAATGATTCTCAGGATGATCCTGGGGATGAAGCAGCTTGTCGATCATTCCCATGTTATTCAGGTGTTCTGTGAAACCGCAGGCTTCGATCACCTGAAGACGTTCTTCGCGGATCTTTGCGGTAAGAGTCACTGTGGAAGGCGTAAAGGCGTATTTGAAAAGAGAGAATTCATTCTGCTGATGATCAATGGCTGTGGCGGAGAGTAAGGTGCTGCCGATATGCATGATCACATTTCCCGCCTCCAGGGTGCCTTCAAGGACATTTTTGCCGGCCTTGAAATGGCAGGGGCCTTCCATAGCCTCAATGGCACGCTGTGTGTCTGAAGCCGGCAGTGAGGAAATCAGTCCGCCTGCGCCGCGGAACATACCGACGGTCACCTCCGCCTGGTCGGACAGACGGCAGGGGCAGAAGTTCCCTTCTTTTTCGCTGACAGTTACATCGGCGCTTATGTTCATTTCTTTAAAAACCCTGCGGAAGATGAAAGATCCCAGGTTGCCGGGCATGATTAAAATGTGCTGGCCGTCATGAAGGTATGGAGCGATGACACGGGCCACCTCCTCGTGTCGGTCTGACATGACGTCCACAAAAATAACCTCCGCTTCGGGAATTGCCTCTGCGGGGTTCATGGTGACTTTGCGGGGCGTACCAAAGCCCCGGATGGCGCCGCGCATCAGAATGCCGCCTGCCTGAGTCACACTGTTGAGAATAGATGCGTAGGCCTCGCTGTCATAGAGAGTAACATCCAGACCAAGCATGGAAAAATATCCGGCCGCGGTGAGTCCGGTAGCTCCACCGCCGATAACTGTCAGTTTTTGGAACATGGCAAATGCCTCCTTATCCGTTTTTACTGATTATTCTATCTTTAAAAACAGGGATTCACAAATGGCTATTTCTGGTATCCGGCAGCATAAAAACGGATGGCAGAGAATAGCCATCATTTTTTTTGAGAGCCGATAACAACAAGTACGATTTCAATTGCTTTCCTGATTTTAATATAATGAATTACAGAAGAGACGGAAGCTCAAGGGCATTGAAATAATCCCGGATATTCTCCACCAGGAGCTTTTCAAGATAGTTCAGGTTTTTGTTATGGCGGCGGATCATACATATATCGATTTGATTCATGTTGTCCATTTCAGTGACAGGAATGGCTGCAAACTCTTTTGGATTCAGCTGGGTAGCCACCAGATAGCCTGTGAAAAGCGCCACCATATTCTGATGACGTACCGCGCGGCAGGCCGACTCAATGTTGGGAAATACCGTATAGGACAGTTTTTGTCTGTCGTAGTGGGAGAAAAGGGATTCCACCTCCCCCACTTTATAAAAGTCTTTCACGGAGGCCACAGTCACCGGCGGAAGCGATGAAGGAGTGACTGTAGAAATATTGGCCAGGGGATGGTCGCGTCCCACGCAGAGATAGAAGGAGTCACTGCGAAGAGACTCTAAAAGAAGGCCGTTCTTTTTCAACTGGTTTGAGAGAGAGGGCTGTTCCTCCGGATGGATGTGGGTAATTCCGATATTGGCCTCATTGTCAATCAGGCGTGAGATGACCTGAAACCGGGGGCAGGAATCCAGAATCAGGGAACTGTTGGGGGAGACAGCGTGGATTCTTTCACTCAGGGAGACAGGCAGGGCGACGCTGAAGGTAGTAGAGAAAAGGACTGTGGCAGGGTAGGAAATCCCGCTGCTTTTATCCTTTAGCTGAAGGATTTCATCATACTTGACCAGAATTTCCTCTGCGATGCATAAAAGCTCGTTGCCCGCGGCTGTGGGATAGACACCTTTGGAAGTGCGCTGGAAGATCACAAACCCCAGCTCATTTTCAACGGACTTGACGACTGCGCTTAAGGTGGTTTGTCCCATATACAGATTTTTGGCTGCGGAAGAAATAGAGTGTTGACGGTTAATTTCAATCAGATAGCGAAAATATTCCAGTTTCATAATGGACCCGTTCCCTTGAGAGCGGCAGTCATGCCGGTGAGAAAATAACAGAGAATTCTGCCGCGCTTACTTATTACAACTTTATATACTAACATATTTTAAAAATAAAAACAATGAAGGAAGGGAGAAAATCAATATGCCAATGGAAAAAACCACAGAGTATACGAAAGCCTTGTGCTCGTATATCAAGAGAACAAACTATGAGGATATTCCTCCGGCGGTGCTGGAGCGGGCTAAAATGATGGTCATGCAGACAATCGGTTCTGCGTTGGCGTCCAGGCCTCTGAAGCAGTGCGAGGATGTACTGGCCATGGCAAGGGAAATGAGCGGAGGTTCTCAGACGGGGGGAGCTACCCTGTGGGGAGATGGAACAAAGGTCAGCGCGGAGGCGGCCTTACTGGCTGCCGGCGCCATGTCGGATATGCTGGACTGGGAGGACTGCGCGCTGACGGGACATCCCTCTTCCGGTGTAATTCCCACTGCCGTAGTGATGTCGGAGGTGCTCAATAAAAGCGGTAAGGAGCTGCTGACGGCGGTGGTGATCGGATATGAGGTGTATATGCGCATCGCCCTGTCCGGACGGAGCAATCTGGTAGCTTTCAACATTTTTGGGTGTCTTCCGGTGTTGATGAAATTGCTGGATATGAGCGAGGAAGAGATGAATCGCTGCTTTGGAATTGGGGCGGCCTGCGCGATCATTCCCTGTAATGTCCATGAA
>JAJQGR010000092.1 GCA_021200345.1 Lachnospiraceae bacterium
TTTTATTCCCGATCATCGTGACCATCGTGGTCTGCATGATCCTGCCTACCACCGCACCGTTGGTTGGTATGCTGATGCTGGGCAACCTGTTCAAGGAGTCCGGCGTTGTCCGTCAGCTTGCTGATACAGCGGCCAATGCGATGATGTATATCGTGGTGATTCTGCTGGGTACCTCTGTGGGTGCCTGTACCAGTGCGGAAGCGTTTCTGAATCTGAACACGATTAAGATTGTTGTACTTGGACTGATTGCTTTCGCTTTCGGAACAGCTGCCGGTGTGTTGCTTGGCAAGTTGATGTGTAAACTGACACACGGCAAGATCAATCCGTTAATCGGTTCCGCCGGTGTGTCGGCAGTTCCCATGGCGGCCCGTGTTTCCCAGAAGGTGGGCGCGGAGGCGGATCCCACCAATTTCTTACTGATGCACGCGATGGGCCCCAATGTGGCAGGTGTGATTGGCACGGCTGTGGCGGCTGGTACGTTCATGGCTGTGTTCGGAGTGTTTTAAACAAAATGGAGGAAAAATAAATGGCAGAACAGACTGTACAGGCCAAAAAGCCTGTGAAAATAACAGAAACAGTTTTACGTGACGCGCATCAGTCCCTGATTGCCACCAGAATGCCTACCGAGCTCATGCTTCCCATCGTGGACACCATGGACAAGGTTGGATATCATTCTGTGGAGTGCTGGGGCGGCGCTACCTTTGACGCATCCCTGCGTTTCCTGAAGGAAGATCCCTGGGACAGGCTCCGTAAGCTGCGTGACGGCTTCAAAAACACGAAGCTGCAGATGCTTTTCCGCGGACAGAATATCCTGGGCTACAGCCCTTATGCGGACGATGTGGTTTATAATTTCGTAGAGAAGTCCATTGCCAACGGCATTGACATCATCCGTATTTTTGACTGCTTCAACGACCTTCGTAATCTGAAAGCGGCGGTGGACGCTACCAATAAGATTAAGGTGCTTGAGGGCAGGGGACACGCACAGATCGCGCTTTCCTATACTCTGGGAGACGCTTATACTCTGGATTACTGGATGAATATTGCCAAAGAGATCGAGGAGATGGGTGCGGACAGTATCTGCATCAAGGATATGGCCGGACTGCTGGTGCCCTATAAGGCAGCCGAGCTGGTCAGTGCCATGAAGTCCGCGACCAAGCTTCCGATTCAACTGCACACGCACTATACCTCCGGTGTGGCTTCCATGACTTACTTAAAGGCTGTGGAAGCGGGCGTTGATGTCATCGACACCGCCATTTCTCCTTTCGCCATGGGAACCAGCCAGCCGGCTACCGAGGTGATGGTGGAAACTTTCCGCGGGACCCCTTATGATACTGGTTATGATCAGAAGCTTCTGGCGGAGATCGCCGATTACTTCCGTCCATACAGAGAGGAATGTCTGGCAAACGGCCTGATGAACCCGAAAGTACTGGGCGTGGATATCAAGACCCTGATGTATCAGGTACCCGGCGGTATGCTTTCCAACATGGTGAGCCAGTTAAAGGAGCAGCATGCGGAGGATAAGTATTATGAAGTGCTTGAGGAGATTCCGAGAGTGCGTAAGGATCTGGGTGAGCCGCCGCTGGTAACTCCGTCTTCTCAGATCGTTGGCACGCAGGCTGTCATGAACGTGCTGATGGGTGAGCGCTATAAGGTGGCTACCGCACAGACCAAGGATGTGCTGCGAGGCAAATACGGCAAGACCGTGAAGCCCTTCAATCCGGAAGTAGTGGAGAAAGTGATTCCGGGCGAGGAGACCATCACCTACAGACCGGCGGACGATATTCCGCCGCAGATGGAAACGCTGGAGAAAGAAATGGCCGAGTGGAAGCAGCAGGATGAGGATGTGCTGACCTATGCTCTGTTCCCGCAGGTGGCTACCGATTTCTTCAAGTATCGCCAGGCACAGCAGGAAAAGGTGGATATGACTGTCAGTGACACAAAGAACGGAGCGTATCCGGTTTAATTCATTTATCATCTGAAACAGAAAGGTATCGGTGAAGATCATTTTTCACCGGTACCTTTATCGTTGTTGCTTTTTCCACAATTTACTATACGTTTTTTCAAAAAACCGTCTGGCTGTGGGTTGAACATTGTCAAAAAATATGATAAGATACTAACCGGTGTATTTAAACCATAATGAACGATCCGGAGAAAATTATGAGCGAAAATGAATTAGAGTACGAATATGAAATTGATCTGAAGGATTTATGTATCAATGTTTTGAGAAAGTGGAGAGCTATCCTGCTGGCTGCCGTTGTGGGAGCTGTTTTGCTGGGCGGTTTTCGGGTGGTGTCCAATTTGAGAGAGGAGCCCGGCCTTGCCATGAGCAGCAGTGAGCTTGAGGCAGCGCAGACAGAGGTCACCAACGCCAATAAGGCTATCACTACCGCTGAGACAGCCATCACTACCGCCGAGACAGAAATCACACGTCTGGAAGGCGAGATTACGAAAGCTGAGACTACCATTGAGACAAATGAGAAATCAATTGATAATCTTGACAATGAGATCGCTCTGGCGGAGAGTCAGCTGGAGAATCTGAACAGTTTTCTGGATAATTATAATGCTGCTCTTGAAAAGCTGATGGAAGCGGGAGAAATGGACGCCGCGATGGCTGAAACCATGACCAACTACCTGGTTCAGATTGATACCATCCAGTCCAGTATTCTGTCCAAGGAAACAGAGATCATGAATCTCTATGAGAGCGGTCCCAAGCTGGAGGAAGCCAATGAGAAGCTGCTGGAGACCATCGAGGATTATGAGGATCAGATCGAGGTTCAGGAAGAGGAGATTGCCAATCAGGAGGATGCTATTGCACAGCAGGAGGAGCTGATTGCTGATCTGGAGGAGCAGATGGCTGAGGTAGCTCCTGTGGATTTGAAAAGCGGTGTTGCCAAGTATATTATTCTGGGCGCTTTTCTTGGTGTCTGCGTGGTATGTGCGTATGTTTTCCTGCGCTATTGCTTTGATAAGACGGTACATCTGGAGGAGGATCTTACCAGATATACCAGACTGCGTGTGCTTGGTTCTGTAGATTACGTTGAGAAAGATACCTCCAAAAAGAAAAATCTCATTGATCGTCTGCTGGATCAGTTCTCCGGCATTGATTCCCAGGAGGATCACTCCTCAGCAACCCAGTGCGGAATTGCCGCCGCAAAGATACAGGTGCTGACAGCTAAGAAAAGGATTCTTGTAACAGGCACCATAGAGGAGAATACAATCCAAAAGGTAAGCGATGACCTGAAAAAGCATCTGCCGCAGCAGGAGTATGAGGTGGTTTGTGCTGAGAATCCGATGTATCATTCACAGGAACTTCTCAGGATGGTGGATTATGAGCTTGTACTGGTGGAGGCTCCTCACGTCACAAAAGTAAAAGAGCTGCTTAATCTGATCAGATTTTTGAAGCTCAGTGATGTCAAAGTCATCGGTATTATATCAGTGACCGAATAAGAAAAGAGTTTACATAAAAAACTATTGAAAAGAAAATGACATTGTGTTATAGTGATAAGGCTTGGCGCGGGAGAGGGTGAGCTTCCCGCTCGGAAAGAGGTTCATGAATGCTTAGGATAATATTAACGGTTTTATTTATCATAGTATGTATAGCACTGGTGATACTGGTGCTGATGCAGGAGGGAAAGTCGGCAGGCCTTGGAGCGATCAGCGGAGTTGCGGAGACTTATTGGGGCAAGAATAAAGGACGCTCCATGGAAGCAACGCTGGTGCGGATTACGAAAATTCTGGCGTTCGCGTTTATGCTGTTGGCTGTGCTGCTGAATATCGACAGGTTTTGAGCAAATTACCCCTCTTTCTAAAAGAGGGGTTTTCCTATGTTTAGAGGTGTTTATTGAATAAATCATTTGCAGAGAGAAAAGATATTGTATTGCAGCTGATGATGAGCGAGTTTTATGTTCCAATGAAAGAAAAGGAACTTGCGGTTATGCTGCAGGTGAAGCCAGAGGACAGACCTGTTTTTAAGGAGGTCCTGAACAGTCTGCTGGCAGAAGGCAGCATCATGGTCACAAAACGGGGCCGTTATCAGAAGATGGAGCATACGGCGATCATCGGTACGTTCCTTGCCTCTGGAAAGGGCTACGGTTTTGTGCAGGTAGAAGGGGAGAGTCAGGATTATTTTATCCCGGCGCAGGACTCGCTCAGGGCGTTTCATATGGACCGGGTAGAGATTGTTAAAACTGCTGAAGCTCACGGAGACCGGCGCAGAACTGCCAGAATTGTGAGAATTATAGAGCATGGCATTACTTCGGTGGTGGGGACCTATCAGTCTCTGGGACATTATGGCTTTGTCATCCCGGATATGAGAAAGCTGGAGCAGGATCTGTTTATCCCCAAAGGCAGTGACCTGGGAGCAGTGAACGGTCACAAGGTGGTTGCTGAAATCACGGATTATGGGAAAGACGGCAGAAATCCTGAGGGCAAAATCGTAGAGATCCTGGGACATATCAATGACCCGGGAGTGGATATCCTTTCTGTTGTCAAAGCTTACTCTCTGCCGGAGATGTTTGAGGAAAATGTATTGCGTCAGGCGGAGCGCGTGGCTAAGCCGGTATCGGAGGCGGATTGCCGGGGGAGAGCGGATCTTCGGAATGTGCAGATGGTGACCATTGACGGCGAGGATGCCAGGGACCTGGATGACGCGGTCAGTCTGACGGAGGAAAATGGCCTGTTCTATCTGGGCGTGCATATTGCGGATGTAACCAATTATGTACAGGAAAATTCCGCGCTGGACAGGGAGGCTTTGAAGAGGGGTACCAGTGTTTACCTGGCAGATCGTGTGATTCCCATGCTGCCTCACACGCTTTCCAATGGCATCTGCTCTCTGAACGAGGGAGAGGACAGGCTGGCTTTAAGCTGTTTGATGACCATTGATGAAAAGGGAAATGTGATAGATCACACTCTGACAGAATCCGTGATCAGCGTGGACAGACGTATGACTTACACCAGCGTCCAAAAGATTCTTACCCAAAAGGACGAGGATGAAATTGAAAAATACAGGCCCCTTGTCCCCATGTTTGAGCAGATGGATCAGCTGGCGAAGATTCTGCGGACAAAGAGACGTAAGCGCGGCTCCATTGATTTTGATTTTCCGGAGACTAAGCTGGTATTGGATGAAAATGGCTATCCGCTGGATGTTCTTCCCTATGAGAGAAATGACGCTACGCGGCTGATTGAGGATTTTATGCTGATTGCCAATGAGACCGTGGCGGAGCATTTTTACTGGCAGGAGCTGCCTTTTGTGTACCGGATTCATGAGCATCCGGATCAGGAAAAGATTCAGAAACTGGTTACCTTTATCCGGAATTATGGATTTCATATTAAGGTTGGCGCGAAAGAGGAGGTGCATCCGAAAGAGATTCAAAAACTTCTGGATTCTATTTCAGGGACGCCGCAGGAGGCAATGCTTTCCAGACTGACACTGCGCAGTATGAAGCGCGCCAGATATTCAACCGTCAGCAGTGGACACTTTGGTCTGGCTTGCAATTATTACTGCCATTTTACTTCCCCTATCCGAAGATATCCGGATCTTCAGATTCACAGGATCATCAAAGAGCAGCTGAGGGGCAGAATGGACGATGCAAGGATTTCTCATTACAGGGCAATCCTGGATGGGGTTGCGGAACAGTCTTCCAGACTGGAGCGCAGGGCTGAGGAAGCGGAGAGGGAGACCATCAAACTCAAAAAGGCGCAGTATATGGAGAATCATGTTCAGGAAATTTTTGAAGGCGTAATCAGTGGAACCGCTGCCTGGGGCATGTATGTGGAATTGCCAAATACGGTGGAGGGGATGGTGCATATTTCCAAAATTCCCGGAGATTATTATATTTATGATGAGAATGCCTGTGAACTTCGGGGAGATGTGACCGGCCGGACTTACCGGCTGGGACAGACAGTGACCGTTAAGGTGTCAGATGTAGATCTTCTCAGCGGGAATATTGATTTCAGCATTGCTTAAAGGAGCGCTGCAGATATCGCGCGGGTGTTCCCGTTTTTGTCAAAATGCGTGAGGTGTTTTCATGGCAAACAGTAAGGAAGCGACAAAGCTGGTCGCGAATAATAAAAAGGCTTACTTTGATTATTTTATTGATGAAAAATATGAAGCCGGCATTGTGCTTGCGGGTACGGAGGTGAAAAGCCTGCGGTTGGGCAAATGCAGTATTAAGGAGGCTTTCCTGCGTATCGAAAAGGGCGAGGTGTTTATTTACGGTATGCACATCAGCCCTTATGAGAAAGGAAATATTTTTAATAAGGATCCGCTTCGGGTGCGAAAGCTTCTGCTGCACAAGTCGGAAATCACACGTCTTGCGGGAAAGGTAGCAGAAAAGGGTTGCACTTTGGTTCCTCTTCAGGTATACTTTAAAGACGGGAAGGCCAAGATGGAAATAGGCCTGGCCCGGGGCAAGAAGCTCTATGACAAGAGAGAGACCATTGCCAAAAAGGATCAGCGCAGAGAAACACAGCGCATGTTTAAGGTTCAAAATCTTTGAATCTTATCAATATATTTATTTTTCCAGGGCCAGTCAAGGTTTCGACAGGGGCTTTGCAGCTGGAGAAGCTATCCGCAGGTGATGCGTTAAATCACAAATTAAATATAAACGCTGATAATAACGAATTAGCAC
>JAJQGR010000196.1 GCA_021200345.1 Lachnospiraceae bacterium
ATACAGGGAGATGCTCCTCATATCAGAGTTATGGGAGCGCGGATGGGGGAGGAGCTGGTTCAGATGGTGAGCCGGACCATGCCTTATCCGGTAAAAAATGACAGCTGTGTCGGTAATCGGACGGCAGGGGAAGCCCTTCCTCCGAAAGAAGCTGGCTTTGAGGAACTGATGGACTGGTATGCCTCAGAGCTTCTGGGACAGCTTCCCTGCATGCGGATGGTGGACAATACCGGAAGAAAGCGGCTGTACAACGATCCGGCGCTGAAGGGCATCATTTATCATACGGTCAAATTCTGTGATTTTTACAGCTTTGAGTATTCAGAAATCAAGCAGAAGGCGGCGGTCCCTCTGTTAAAAATTGAGTCGGATTATACGCTGCAGAGCAGCGGTCAGCTTCTGACCCGGCTGGAGGCTTTTGCGGAAAGCCTGTCGGAGGGAGAGTCAGGGAATAAGGAGAAGAGAATGAAAAAGGGATATTTTGCGGGCGTGGACAGCGGGTCTACCAGCACAGATGTGGTGATTCTTGACCGGAAAAAGGAGATGATTGCCGGGATCATCCTGCCCACCGGGGCGGGAGCGGCGCTGGGAGCGGAGAGAGCGCTGGAGGAGGCGCTGAAAAGCGCCGGCCTTGTCCGGGAGGATATTGATACGGTGGTTACCACCGGTTACGGCAGGACGGCGATTCAATTTGGGGATAAAAGCATTACGGAGATCACCTGTCATGCCCGGGGCGCTCATTTCCTGGATCCAGAAGTTCGCACCGTGATTGATATCGGCGGACAGGACAGCAAGGTCATCCGTCTGGATGAGGAGGGAAATGTGGTCAATTTTGTCATGAATGACAAATGTGCCGCCGGCACGGGCCGTTTCCTGGAGATGATGGCCCGTACTCTGGAAATGAGCCTGGATGAAATGAGCCGACTGGGCCTTCACCATAAGGAGGATATTACCATTTCCAGTATGTGTACGGTTTTCGCGGAGTCTGAGGTGGTCTCTCTGATTGCGCAGAATAAAGCCCCGGACGACATCGTCCATGGCCTGAATAAGGCGGTGGCGGTGAAGACAGCCTCCCTTTTAAAGCGGGTGGACGGCCAGGAAAAGTATATGATGACCGGCGGTGTATCCAAAAATCTGGGTCTGGTGAGAACGCTGGAAGAAAAACTGGGGACAAAGCTTGTGGTCAGCGACCGTGCCCAACTCTGCGGGGCGTTAGGAGCGGCGCTGTTTGCCATGGATATGGTGGATGAGAAGTCAGAGGAAATCTGAGCAAAAAAATAGAGCGCGAGACGGGGATCGAACCCGCGACCCCCACCTTGGCAAGGTGGTGCTCCACCGCTGAGCCACTCGCGCATCTGTTCTGTCGAACAATGGATACTATACAGGATTTGAAGCTGATTGTCAAGAAGTTTTTTTAAAAAATTTATTGATACCACAGCTGTCCTTTCAGGCAGCGAATAGTTACATCCGACGTAAAATATCCGGTTTCGCCGTCCGTATGGATATACTGGGGGGCGCTGGAGCGGATGCGCACTGATTTGGTGCGGTGCAGGCGGATGCCCGGTAAGATGACATGCCAGCCGGGCAGGGCGGTGGGCAGGGCGCAGAGCACGAACAGCCTGGGAAGATTGCTCACTGTGCAGACGTCCAGCAGACCGTCGTCGGGCAGGGCTTTTGGCGCGAATTTGAAGCCGCCGCCCTCGTATGGGCACATCATGGCCGCGGAAAACATCATTTTCTTTAATGGGAAAGACTGCCCGTCTTCCAGGGTCAGGGTGCAGTCCGGGTATTTGCCGAAAAACAGGCATTTTAAGGCAATGACCAGATAGACAAACTGCCCCAGGCCGACTTTGTTTAATAATACTTTGGCGCGGGAGTGGTTGACCTTGTCACAGACCATGGCGTCAAAGCCCATGCCGCTGCTGATCAGGAAGCGCTTTTTGCGCCCGATTCCATCGGTGTCCACGAACTCGGTTTCTCCCACGTCCAGCAGAGTGGGACGGCTGGAAAGAATACGCGTGAGTTCCTTTACAGGATCCGTGCTGTATTTGTGAGCCCGGGCGAAATCATTGCTGGAGCCGGTGGGAATATAGCTGACAATGACCCTGGAAAAATCCGTGATACCGTTTACCAGTTCATTTAAGGTGCCGTCGCCGCCCAGAAGGATGATGTGGGCGGGGTGCTCCGCGGATTGTCCATAGTGGCGGATGATCTTTCTGACAAGCACAGTGACATCCCCCGGCTCCGCGGACAGGTAGGTCTTGTAGGAAAGGCCCCGCTCTTTTAAGGCCGCACTGAGCGTTCCCCAGATCTGACGGCTTTTGCCGGCGTGGGAAGCGGGATTGACGATGATATAGTAGGTTTTCTCTCTGGCGGATGTCATAAAAAATCCTTTCACGGCAGTGTTCACAGTAAATGGACATGTCCGCTGATGCGGGCATGATATTATGAAATGAAAATCGAAATTTGTAATATCATAACATATTTTTCTGTGGGATTCAATCAGCGGAATGACAGGAATTATTTTAACTAAATTGTACATAATTTTTATAGATTTTTAACAATTTATCTGTTATACTGTTACACACTTCAAAGACAGAAATATTCGTATCTGTCGGGGATTGTTATTATTTGCAGCCATCTTTGAGGATACAGATAACAGCAGTTCAAAAGCCGCCTGAAACAGGGCGGCATATTATGTTCATAAGGGAGGACATATTACATGGGAAAAAAGTGGATTTACAGATTTCAGGAGGGCAGCGCGGACATGAGAAATCTTCTCGGCGGCAAGGGAGCCAACCTGGCCGAGATGACGAATGTGGGGCTGCCGGTTCCGCAGGGCTTCACCATTACCACGGAAGCCTGCACACAGTATTATGAGGACGGCCGTGAGATCAATGATGAGATCAGGGCGCAGATCAATGAGTATGTGGCATGGCTGGAGGAGGAGACCGGCAAGAAATTTGGAGATGAGGAGAATCCACTCCTTGTGTCTGTCCGTTCCGGCGCCAGAGCTTCCATGCCTGGGATGATGGACACCATTTTAAACCTGGGACTGAATGAGAAGGTTGTAAAGGCAATTGCTCAAAAATCCGGCAATCCCCGCTGGGCCTGGGACTGCTACAGAAGATTTATTCAGATGTATTCCGATGTGGTCATGGAGGTCGGCAAAAAGTATTTTGAAACGTTGATTGACCAGATGAAAGAGAAGCGGGGCGTCAGCCAGGATGTGGAGCTGAACGCGGAGGATTTAAAGGAGCTGGCGGAGCAGTTCAAGGCGGAGTATAAGTCCAAGATCGGCGCAGACTTCCCGGATGATCCCAGGGAGCAGCTGATGGGCGCCATCAAGGCGGTGTTCCGTTCCTGGGACAACCCCCGCGCCAATGTGTACCGCAGGGACAATGATATTCCTTATTCCTGGGGCACCGCGGTCAATGTGCAGTCCATGGCTTTCGGCAATATGGGCGATGACTGCGGCACCGGTGTGGCCTTCACCCGTGATCCCGCCACCGGTAAAAAGGGCCTGTTCGGTGAGTTTTTGACCAACGCCCAGGGCGAGGATGTGGTGGCCGGCGTGCGCACCCCGATGCATATCGATGAGATGGCGGAGAAATTCCCGGAGGCGTTCGCACAGTTTACCCAGGTGTGCAAAACGCTGGAGGATCATTACAGAGATATGCAGGACATGGAGTTCACTGTGGAGCACGGCAAGCTGTATATGCTGCAGACCCGTAACGGCAAGCGCACCGCCCAGGCAGCGTTAAAGATTGCCTGCGATCTGGTGGATGAGGGCATGAGAACGCCTGAAGAAGCGGTGGCCATGATTGATCCGAGAAATCTGGACACACTGCTTCATCCTACTTTCGATCAGGAAGCGCTGAAGAAAGAGACGCCCATCACCAGAGGTCTGGGCGCGGCACCCGGCGCAGCCTGCGGTAAAATTGTCTTTACCGCGGAGGACGCTGTAGAATGGTCCGCGAGGGGCGAAAAGGTGGTGCTGGTCCGTCTGGAGACGTCTCCGGAGGATATTACCGGCATGAAGGCGGCGGAAGGAATCCTGACGGTCCGCGGCGGTATGACCAGCCACGCGGCGGTGGTGGCCAGAGGTATGGGCGCCTGCTGTGTGTCCGGCTGCGGCGATATCGTCATGGACGAGGCCAACAGGAAATTTACCCTGAATGGCAAGGAATATTATGAGGGAGATGTGATTTCCTTTGACGGCAGTACCGGCTGTGTCTATGAGGGCGCGGTGCCGACGGTGGAAGCCAAAATGGAAGGAGAGTTCGGACGCATCATGGCCTGGGCGGACCAGTTCAGGAAGCTGGAAGTGCGCACCAACGCGGATACTCCGGCGGACGCGAAAAAAGCCCGCGAGCTGGGTGCTCAGGGCATCGGTCTGTGCCGCACCGAGCACATGTTTTTCGGTGAGGACAGAATCGCTACCTTCCGTGAGATGATCTGCTCTGATACGGTGGAGGAAAGAGAAGCCGCTCTGGCGAAGATCCTGCCTCTGCAGCAGGAGGATTTTGAGCAGCTTTATGAGGCCATGGAAGGAACGCCAGTGACTATCCGTTTCCTGGATCCGCCGCTGCACGAGTTTGTGCCCACGGAGGATGCGGACATTGAAAAACTGGCTCAGGCCAAGGGTAAGACCGTGGAAGAGATCAGGGCCATCTGCGATTCCCTGCATGAGTTCAACCCCATGCTGGGGCACAGGGGATGCCGCCTGGCGGTTTCTTATCCGGAGATCGCCGTCATGCAGACCAAAGCTGTGATCCGCGCTGCTCTGAAAGTGGAAAAGGCGCATCCGGACTGGAATATTGTGCCGGAGATCATGATCCCGTTGATCGGAGAAGTCAAGGAGCTGGCCTATGTGAAAAAGACGGTGGTAGCTACCGCAGATGCAGAGATCGCCGCGTCCGGCGTAGCCCTGGAGTATCGGGTGGGCACCATGATCGAGATCCCCAGAGCCTGCCTGACCGCGGATGAGATTGCCAGGGAAGCGGATTTCTTCTGTTTTGGCACCAACGACCTGACACAGATGGTCTACGGCTACTCCCGCGATGACGCCGGCAAGTTCCTGAACGACTACTATGACGCCAAGATCCTGGAGAACGATCCTTTCGCAAAGCTGGATCAGGTGGGTGTGGGCCGGATGATGCAGACGGCCATCAAGCTGGGAAGAAAAGTCCGTCCGGATCTGCACATCGGTATCTGCGGCGAGCACGGCGGCGATCCCTCTTCCGTGGAGTTCTGCCACCGGATTGGCCTGGATTATGTCAGCTGCTCTCCCTACCGTGTACCTATCGCTAGGCTGGCGGCGGCACAGGCAGCCATCAACAGCTGAAGGTGACTGAAAATAAAGATGTTGAAAGAGCCGGAAGGCCGATAATCAATGAAATGAAAAAGTAAAGGTCCGGATATCTGGAAAGTGCAGGTATCCGGACTTGCTTCATTTGCGGAAAAAGGAATCTATTCTGCTTTCTGATGATTCTGGGTCAGTATAAATTTGGGAAGAGATGCGAGATACTGTTTGGCACACAAGGGAGAGTTTTATTGAGAATTTTCAAAAATTTATTCCCAACTATATTTCCAACATGTTACAATGATTTTGGATGGAGAACTGGACGAAAATGTAACTGTCGAGGAAATCTCGGTAGTTCAGACGAAAGGCAAGGAGAGCAGTAATGCGGCAGACAGGAATCATTAATCGCGAGGATATGCTGGAGCTTACCCGGCGGATGACATTGAGCAGGAACTGCTTCAGCAGAATTGCGGGAGCTTATTTTGATGAAGAAGGCTATGTGGATGGAACCTTTAACCGATATTTTAAGCAGTTGGCATCAGGTGAGCAGAAGAAAAATCTGGAGATCGCCAAGGCCATTCCGTTCTCGGAAACAAATGTGAAGCTGAAAGAGTATGTCTTCGAGGAGAAAGACAGAAAACAGGGAAGTATGTGGCAGATGCTGATGGCGCTCAGGGAGTGCGGGCTGAAAAATGACGCACTGCTGGACGTTCTGTATGAACTGGCGGGGGAAAGGTATCCTTCTGGGGCTCCATATGCTTTTTATCTGTTTTATGGCAGTTATGATATCCCGCTGAAAGGGACGGACCATGCGCGCCAGTGGGAATCGGAGGAGGTTTATTCCTTCCTGGTCGGCGCGTTTTGCAAGGTCAGTGGGGATTATGAAGCGCAGAAGCCTGAGAACGGTTTTCTCTTTCCGGCGTTTAAAAATCGCAGCGCTGATTTCACGAGAATAGAATTGTTCAGTGACAATGGTTTTCCTTTGGAAGAGCTTTTTGCTAAAGGAAAAGGAGGAGAATTGTGTCCGTAATAGTAAAAGAATATGAGACTTTCCTTGTATAAGGAATTATACTGTGTCAGCATTTTAGCACAGGCAAAAAAGGTTGCGGATCCGTGCGTTCGCTTAATTTGTATTGCGGCTGTTCTGCCGGAATTTGGTCGGTGTCAGCCCAAGTGCGGCGTGAAACATCGCCGTGAATTTGGACTGACTCTCGAAACC
>JAJQGR010000212.1 GCA_021200345.1 Lachnospiraceae bacterium
CACCATCAGCAGTATGAATCTGGCCCCCCCTTTTGTGCACAAGGATTTATGCTTAAAAAATATCGTGCCGAATGTGCCCCCCATCAACAATCACCCCGGCGCGCACATACTGAACGATATTATTACAGCATAAATCCTTGGGCACAATAGTGCTGCCCAGATTCATACTGCTGATGATGCTGCCGTTGACCTCCATCCCCCGGCCCAGCTTGGTCAGTACCTGAGGCACGCCGCAGTGCAGGGCATACATGGAAATAATCATATTCAGCTCATCCAGACCGGTGGCGCTGATTACCGCGTCATACCGGGAGACATCCTCGCCCTCCAGCAGATAGTCTTTGCTGGCGTCGCCGCAGATGATCTCCGCTTTCGGCAGAATTTCAGCCAGATATTCGCACCGCACCTGATCCTTTTCGATGATCTTAACACCAATACCGCTCCTCTGCAAAAGCTTCGTCAGATATACGGCCAGCCGGCTGCCTCCGCAGATCAGCACAGCCCGGACCTTATGGGTGATCACGTTTAAATTTTTCAGCAGAGTACTGAGCTCATTGATCGCCGCGGTAATAAAGACCCTGTCTCCTTCTTTTAAGACAAAGTTGCCGTCAGGGGAAAGGGCCGCCCCATTGCGGACCACTGTACAGATCAGCACATTGCAGTTGACAGTGCGGTGCAGATCCTTCATGGCCACATCACAGAGTCTGCTGCCCTTTTCAATCTTTAACTCCACCAGCTCCACTCTGCCGTGGGCGAAAGGTTCCCGCTGCAAAAAGCCCGGATATTTCAAAAGCCGTTCCATTTCCACTGCGGTCTGTCTGTCCGGATCCACAGTCATGGACAGGGCAAAAATATCCCGCATCTTATAAATCTGCTCCTGATACTCAGGGTTCCTTATCCTGGCGATGGTATGTATATGGGGATTCATGCCGAAGGCTGTGAGACAGCACAGCAGATTGACCTCATCACTGTTGGTCACGGCGATCAGAAGATCCGCCTTTTTTGCCCCGGCCTGATTGAGCACATCCATGGCGGCGCAATTGCCCTGGATGGACATCACATCATAGCGCCCTTCACTGCTCTCCAGCACAGACGCTTTCTGATCAATCACGGTCAGATCATTTCCCTCCAAAGAAAGCTGACGGGTCACGCTGGATCCCAGCTTGCCGTCGCCCGCGACAATAATTTTCACCTGAATCTTCCTCCAAAAGAAAAACCCGGAATGAAACAACTCTGTCTACCATTCACAGCCGGCGACTCTGAATAATAACGAAATCTGATCATTGATTCCATTCCGGTTCTCATAACACTGCTCTAATTTTATACTTATTTCGACCTGAATGCAACCTTATTTTCACAAGTTACCATTCGCGGGTACTGTACCTTCTTACACCTCCATCTGTTTTCCCAGAAATCCCGCCGCGGCCTGTATCAGCTTCTGCTCCACCTCGCCCAGCTTTTCTCCTGCCTTTGTGCCGATCAGACACACGCTTCCCACCACATCTCCGGCGGAAAGAATAGGATTCACCGCCACACTCTCCGCTTCCTTAGGCATCTCCTCCAGAATGGGGACATAAGCCTCCTCGCCTCTTACCGCGACCACACTCTCCCGGCGATTCATACGTTCCTCCAGCGCGTCGCTGATGGCCATGCCCCGCATGCTCTTCAGTCCTCCGCTGACCGCAACCACACTGTCCCGGTCCGTAATGGCCGCCACATGGCCGCTGACCTGAGCCAGACTCTCCGCATACTCTTTCACAAAAGAGGATAGCTCCCCGATGGGAGAATATTTCTTCAGAATAATCTCTCCCTCCTGATTGGTATAGATTTCCATGGAATCGTTTTCCTTAATCCGGTAGGTCTTTCTGATCTCCTTAGGGATCACAATCCTGCCCAGTCCGTCAATTGCCCGGATGATTCCTGTATCTTTCATGCTGTTTCTCCTTCTATATTTCCAGTATTCTTTTTACAATGCTAGTATCTGTAAAATAACCCAAAATATTCTCAGCCAAACTATAGTCCAGACCGCAAATTCAAAAACAGAATTACCGTAAAGTTCCCGACAGCTTTTTGTCAATACACACCAAAAAAGCTCCCTCCCGGCAATCACCGGAAAGGAGCTTTCCCACTCTTGTTCTTCTTTTATTTACTGGATTTCAATATAATTATTTTCCTTCTTCTCTGGAATGGCGTCCTTCTTCGGAATGGAAAGCTTCAGGGTGCCGTCCTCAAATTTGGCTTTGATATCCTCCTGGGTAATATCCTTGCCTACATAAAAGCTTCTGCTGCAGCTGCCCTGGTAACGCTCCCGGCGAATATATCTGCCGCCCATGTCTTTCTCCTCATTGGAGCTGTTGGTGGAAGCGGTAACCATCAGGTAGCCATCCTTTAACTCAGCTTTCACATTTTCTTTCTTTACGCCGGGAATATTCATGGTCACCATGTAACCTGTCTCATTCTCCTGCACATCCGTCTGCATCAGAGAACCAAGCACTTCCTCTCTTCTGCGTCCTCCTCTTTCCGGAACACCGAAAAAGTCATCCATAAAATGATCTTCAAAAATACTGGGCATCAACATAATACATCTCTCCTTTCATGAAAACCGGGAACCGAAATTTCTGTTCTCGGGTTGTTGTTTTGTTTGATGTATCTGTTATAGCACAATTATTAGCACTCGTCAAGCGTGAGTGCTAATAATTTCTGTAAACTTTTTCTGAAGGAAATCTAAAATTCAGTTATCCTCTGTCAGCCAGGGCAGTACCTGTGAGAAATCCATGTCGCTGGCATAGTAGAATTTTGTATAGCAGGGCTGATTATAGCAGTTATTCTGCCAGGCTATGCCGGTGCGATACATGGTATCATGCATCAGCGTAAAAAGCTTATGGCCTGTCACCTCCGTGCTGGTATAGATGCGTATGGCGCTGCTGTCGGCAGTGCGCAGCAGAATTTCCTCCCGAAAGTCGCCCAAAACATCCGCGATCAGGCAGGGATTTCCTTTTGTAGTATTGTTGGTCAACGTTCCCTGGGGCCGCAGCATCACGCCGTGGGTATTGTCATTGATCACCCCCACATGCTCCCCCTTCAGGTAATCGGCTCCGTCAATCACCTGAGTGGTCAGATCCGCCGCCCAGCGAATATTGGCGTTGGTGCTTAAGGGTTTGTCCGGCAGCAGATTGCCCTTACAATCATACACATCATCCACCCAGACAGACAGTCCCCGCACATTGGGACTGACGTCGCCGACCATACAGCGTCCCAGATCCCGTTCCGCGTACTCCCCGAAAAAGGCTTTCCCGGTTTCTGCGTCTCTCAGCGCCCAGCCGTAAGGCGCGTCCTTTCCCTCCTCAAAAACATTGAATATCTGGTAACCCGGGCGATCCGGATCAATTACCGCCACATGCATGGAATCCCCATGGCCCAGCTTTACAAAACGTCCGTCAGGCAGAGTATCTTTGGCGGAATAAAGCACACTGCCGTCATGGTCGATCACCGCCGCGCCGTAGATAATCTCCTGACAGCCATCCCCGTCCACATCCGCTGTAGCCAGGGAATGATCTCCCTGCCCGGCAATGCAGCCGTAAACCGGATCGGTTCCATCCTTGTGATTGGTCCAGGAATGGAAGGGATTATCCATGGGAATATATCCGCTGTCGATATCAAATTTTACCCGATGCTTTCTCTCAAAGAAGTCATAGGCCACGATGGTCGTCCGGGTATAATATCCCCGGCAGATAATAAGATAGGGCCTCTCGCCGTCCAGATAGGCCACGCCGGATAAAAACCGGTCCACCCGGTTACAGGGCTCAATCCGGGGAAAGGCATAGTCTCCCCACATCAGACCGTCATCCTCTCTTGGATGGGGGAACGGGATGGTCTCAATCTCCTCCCCATTGCCGGCAAACATGGTCAGATACTCCGGTCCTTCATAGATAAATCCCTCAAACTCCCGCAATTTATTTTTATCGCTGAGAGCCGGCGCATATACATCCATAAAATAATCGGTCAACTCACAGGCGTCCTCCCCGCTCAAAGGATAGGTATATTTGGGGGGCAGTCCAATACATTCCTCCACTGTGGAGGGCCACTGACCGCTCTTCACCTGAGGATGCTCCTGCCAGTGAGTGAAAACCTCCGCCAGATGCCGGTAATAATCCTCCGCGCTGCACACGTAGTAATCCTGATTGGTCACCCCCTTTGCCGCGTCCTCCTGCGGCAGGGTGATGTAACGGCTGCTGCTAACGCTGCCGTCCTCATGAAAAATCGTCATGCATGATCCGGGGGCCGTCTTCACAGACATCTCCGCTTTCCCATCCCCGTCAAAATCATAGACAATAAACTGGGTATAATGAGCCCCCGCCCGGATGTTGTCGCCCAGATCCAGACGCCAGAGGAGCCTGCCGTCCAGCTTATAGCAGTCAATCAGGCAATGGCCCGTGTAGCCCCGGTGGGAAACGTCATGAGAATTGGAGGGATCCCACTTGACAAAAAACTCATACTCCCCATCTCCATCCACATCGCCCACACTCATATCGTTGGCGCTGTAGGCGAAGGTCTGTCCGGCAGGGGTCACCCCGCCTTCCGGCCTGCGCAGGGGAATTTCCGTGTAGGGTCCATCATGATCCCAGGGACGCACCGGCCTGCATCGGTCATTCTCCGCCTCCCGGTTTTCAGAATATGCCGGATCTGATCCTTTCCGTCGGCCATCAGCAGCAGAAACGGCCTGCACCGCGTATTCATCCTGTGCTGTTCCTTCCCGGTCAAGATAGTTGGTGCTGTCCGTCACAAGCGCCAGTTTCTTTCCGTTTTTATATATGATAAAATCGGTGCCGCTCATACCGGTTTTCGTGTATCCCGTCACCTCCCCCAGGTACAGCCTCCAGGAAAGAAACACGCCCTCTTTCACTTTCACTGCAATCAGTCCCCGGTTCAGTTTTTCGGTCTGTTCATGCAATACCCGCCCCACCGGGGTTTTCACGATGTGGCTTTTTGCGGCAATCTCCCCTCCTGATATTGCCTCCACATACAGGTAGTGGGGAATATGGGTAGATTTATGCAGGGTATAGAAACAATGCTCCGTGTCGGCAACACATTTGTACTCCATCCAGGGACTATAGCGGTCTGCCCAGAACACGCGATAAAGCATCTCATTGTTGCCAGCCCCATCCGTTTCTTGTCCAAAGGACTCCGGACAAAACGGATCCCACTCCACAGTGACAGAGTTCTCCTTGACTTCTTTTATTTTCAGCTGAAAGCTTTCCATTTTTCTCCTCTTTTCAGACTGTCAGATTTCCAGGATTCAGGAAGCAGTCTCAAATTTCTCTCATTATAGAATTCCTTTCCCATTTTGTAAATCCTTTCTCTCGTTACAAAAATAATCATTTCCTGACAGTCACCCCATAAAAGTATCAAAAAACCGCCGCACCCATGATTTTACAATCATGAATGCGGCGGTTCCTTATTTCGCTTTCAGGTTCATTTTTCATCATCTGTATCTGAAAACAACTGATTCAGTTACCGATGTGTCAAAATCTCTTACTGGTTTGCCTGATACTGCTCGTTCACCTCATCGATGATATCCTGATAGCCCTTGGTAAGCAGGTTATTCAGGCTGGCCTTAAAGGTATCCAGATCGATCTCACCGCAGATGTACTGGGTTCTCAGAGTGGAAGCCTCAGAGTCCAGAGTCGCGCCGTTCTCAGAGTAAGAATCGGAGTTCACAGTGTAGGACAGAGCCGGGTTCACAACCGCATACTCCAGGTTGGCCGCATAAGCTTCTGTCTGTGCCGCGGAGAACTTATCAGTCTGTACGTTCACAGTGGTCTCCTCCGTGGAGGGCAGGTATGCCAGCAGCTGATTCAAACCGGCGTAGTTGCCAGCCAGAGCGCTGTCTTCCGTATCCAGATCCACCAGCTCGCCGTCTTCATTCCACTCATAGTTGATGCCTTCCAGGCCATACTGCGTCAGTACCAGCATATCGGGATCGCAGAGTTTGTCCAGAATCGTCAGACAGGCCTCAATCTTCTCTTCACTGTCGCAGGTGGTAGCGGACAAAGTATAGTATCCATTGTAACCGGCAGTGGCCAGAGTGTGGCCGCTTATGGCACCATACAGAGTCATGGTCGCGGGCTCACTGGAATCCACAACAGACGCGGTCCAGGTTTCATCAGTCTCAAAATATCTCCAGATTCTCTTGCCGCCGTCCATGGTATCAATGAACACACCGGCCTCACCGGACTAGCAGGCGATCTCCCAGCTCTCAGACTGTCTCTCATACCAGCCAGGTACGATCAGGCCGTCATCGTTGAGCTTCTTGATAAACTCAACCGCCTCGAAATACTCATCCTGCATCCAAACAGGTACCAGCTGTCCGTCAACCTCTGCCCAGCCGTTGCCGCAGCCAAACCAGGTCTGAATGATATCGAATGTACCCCTGTAATCGCCGATGATCTCAAGGCCATAGGTATCGTCCACGCCGTTGCCATCCGGATCACCATAGGTG
>JAJQGR010000285.1 GCA_021200345.1 Lachnospiraceae bacterium
TCCTATACCCATGCGGTGGAGTTAAAAAACGGGCCGGTCCTCATCGGGGAGCGGATCAATCCTACCGGGAAAAAGCGGCTAAAGGAAGCGCTGCGCACCCGCAACTTCGACTATATTCTGCAGGAGGCTATCCGCCAGAGCGATGCGGGGGTTCCGGTGCTGGATGTGAATGTGGGGCTTCCCGAGATTGATGAGCCGCAGATGATGTGTGATGTGATCCGTCAGGTACAGGCGGTCAGCGACACGGTTTTGCAGATCGACACCTCGGATCCAAAAGCCCTGGAGCGGGCCATGCGGCTGTATAACGGGAAGCCTCTGGTCAACTCTGTCAACGGCAGTGAAAAGAGCATGAAGGCCGTGCTGCCGCTGGTAAAAAAATACGGCGGCGCCCTGATTGTCCTGACCGTTGGGGAGGACGGCATCCCGGAGACTGCCGGAGGACGGCTGGAGATTGCCAGGCAGGTGGCGGCGGAGGCGGCAACATACGGTATCGACAAAAAGGAGCTGATTGTGGATCCGCTTGCCATGACCATTTCCGCTGACGGGGGAAGCGCCGAAGTGACGCTGGAGGCCATCCGGTTATTAAAGGAAGACGGGTTTGGCACCAGCCTGGGAGTGTCCAATATTTCCTTTGGGCTGCCCGCCAGAGACAGAATCAATTCCACCTTTTTTGCCATGGCGCTGGAGACGGGGCTGGACTGCGCGATTATGAATCCTTTTTCCGGGCCGATGATGGATGTATATTATGCGTTCCGGGCGCTTAAGGCAATCGACGCAAATTGTACGGACTATATTGAGTATGCGGCGGCTCATCCGGTGAGCACAGGTACATTAATCGGTGGACAGACAACGGCAGCGGAGGCTGCCGGACCGGTTCAGGGAATGCCCGGCAAAGCTTCCGGTACACTGACGAATGGAGAAGCAGCAGGAGAAAGCCCGCTCCAGTATGCCATCCGTATGGGGTTAAAAGAGCGCGCCCAGGCTGAAACGCGAATCCTGATTACACAGACCGAACCCTTGTCAGTCATCAATGACCATGTGATTCCGGCGCTGAATACGGTAGGGCTGGCTTTTGAGCAGAAAAAGATGTATCTGCCGCAGTTATTGATGAGCGCGGAGGCGGCCACTGCTTCCTTTGAAATTGTGAAAGCGGCCATGCCCCCTTCGGCTGAAAGTGACGGAAGTGTCAGGCCGGTCATTCTGGCTACGGTTCAGGGCGATATCCATGATATCGGTAAGAACATTGTAAAAGTCATGCTGGAAAGCTTCGGGTTCCTGGTTTATGACCTGGGGAGAGACGTGCCGCCGGAAATGGTGGTGGAGAAAGCCCGGGAGACAGGCTGCAGGTTGGTGGGATTAAGCGCCCTGATGACTACCACGGTTCCGGCCATGGAGGAGACCATCCTTAAGCTTCATCAGGAGCTTCCACAGGTAACAACTGTGGTGGGAGGCGCTGTGCTGACACAGGAGTATGCGGACATGATTCACGCGGATTTTTACGCAAAAGACGCGATGGATACTGTGCGGTACGCGGAGGCGTTTTATCAAAAACAGGAGGGAAATTCGGACGATGAATAACGATCAGATGGAGATCATTGACAAGCTGCACAGAGAGCTTCGCCTGAACCGGATTCTTACAATCATTTCTATTGTAGTGACGCTGGTTCTGTTCGTGATCATTTTCCGGCTGCAGTGGACTATGCAGACCGCAGTGGAACCGCTGGAGGAACAGCTTTCCCAGATTGACATGGAGACTGTGAACGGTATCATGGAAGACCTGGAGACGGTGACAGGAGAGCTGGCCGAGGCAGATATTGACTGGGAGGAGTTCTCAGAGACTCTTGCCAACCTGAACGAGGTAATCGATACGCTTCAGCAGCTGGGAGAAATGATGGGATCTTCCCTGCAGGGATGGTTCTTCGGAGGAGATTGAAAGAGCCGCTCATCCTTGAGGGAACAAATACGGGAATTATGTCGGATTCTAAATAAAATCAGTCGAAACCATTAAATTTTCGTAGCCGGCTGTCTTTGTGAAATTTTTGTGTTAATATAAGAAAAGAATTGCTGTCAGAAGTTTTTCAGACGGTGGCAAAAAGAAGTACTAATCTTATTTTTCTGAGAGGACAGTCATGCTTCAATTACATCATATCTGTAAACAATACAAAACCGGGGATTTGGTGCAGGTCGCCTTAAACGATATGAGTTTAAACTTGCGGGACAATGAGTTTGTGGCGATTTTAGGCCCCAGTGGTTCCGGAAAGAGCACTTTGCTTAATATTATCGGCGGTCTGGACCGGTATGACAGCGGAGATCTGATTATCAACGGGATCTCCACCAAAAAATATACGGACAGGGACTGGGATTCTTACAGGAATCATACCATCGGTTTCGTCTTTCAGAGCTATAACCTGATTCCTCATCAAACGGTGCTGGCCAATGTGGAACTGGCCCTGACCATCTCCGGTATTTCCAGGACGGAGAGAAGACGCCGCGCTCAGGAAGCGTTAAGGCAGGTGGGTCTGGGCGATCAGATGCACAAAAAGCCAAACCAGATGTCCGGCGGGCAGATGCAGCGGGTGGCGATTGCCCGGGCGCTTGTCAACAATCCCAGCATTCTTCTGGCCGATGAACCTACCGGTGCTCTGGACACGGAGACCAGCATCCAGGTTATGGAGCTTTTAAAAGAGGTGGCTAAGGACCGGCTGGTGGTGATGGTGACCCATAATCCGGAGCTGGCTGAAGAGTATGCCACCAGAATCGTCCGTATTCAGGATGGCGTGATGCGCAGCGATTCTGATCCCTATGTGGTGGATGAATCCGCTCTCGCTGAGCCGGAGCACAAAAACATGGGGCATTCCTCCATGTCATTTCTGACGTCTCTGTCACTTTCACTGAATAACCTGGCAACCAAGAAAACCAGAACCTTTATGACTGCTTTTGCGGGATCCATCGGGATTATCGGCATTGCTCTGATTCTGTCCATTTCCACAGGCGTAAATGACTATATTCAGAATATTGAGGAAGAAACAATGTCTGAGTATCCCATTCAGATTACTTCCAGCGGTTTTGACCTGACATCTATCATGAGTACTCAGGATACCATCACAGGCTCCCAGACGGAAAGGGAGGACGATGATACCATTACTGTGACGGAGATTTTGTCCAGCATGTTTTCCGGCCTCAGCAGCAATGACATTGCAGCGCTGAAAGAATATCTGGACAGCGGAGAGAGCGGCATTGAGGATTATGTGAAAGGAATCGAATATATCTACGATATTGAGCCGCAGATCTATATCGAAGACGGGGATGGTTACAGAAAGGTGAATCCCAATTCGCTGGCTGCCTCTTCGGGCAGCATCTCTGCCTCTTCTTCCATGTCTTCTTATATGAGTCTGATGACCTCTTATATTTCCGGCATGAATGTGTTTTATAAAATGCCGGAAAATGAAGCGCTTTATATCAACCAGTATGAGGTAAAAGCGGGCAGGTGGCCGGAAAACTATAATGAATGCGTTCTGGTGCTCACCTCTTCCGGAAGTGTCAGTGATCTGATGCTTTATATGCTGGGTCTGGAGGATTACAGCGTGCTGGAAGATTTGATGAACCGGTATCAGGAGGGAGAGGACGTTACTGTCGCCTCTGCGGATGGCACCTACAGCTATGATGATGTACTGGGCATCACATTTCGGCTGATTACGAGCGCGGATTACTATGCTTATGACAGCGAGTATCAGGTCTGGGTGGATAAAAGCGGAGACGCATCCTATGTAAATGAGATAGCTTCGAGCGGAGAAGAGATGACCATCGTTGGTATCGTGCAGCCGGTGGAAAATGCGTCCAGTGAGGCGTTGACCTCAGGGATCAATTATCCTGCCTCTCTGGTGGAGCATATTGTGGAAAAGGCAGAGCAGAGTGAGATTGTAAAAGCACAGAGGAAGGAGCCCGAGATCAATGTGCTTTCCGGGGAGGAATTCGGGGAGGAGACCAGTGAGTTTGACTTAAGCTCCATTCTGACAATCAATGAGGATGCCCTGACGGACATGTTTGATTTTGGAAGTCTGGAGGACATGATTGACACGAGCAGTCTGACAGACTCGCTGGATATAGATTCGCTGGATATTGAGCTGGATTTTTCGGATCTGGACCTGGGAGACATGGAGCTGGATCTGAGCGGAATTGATTTAAGCGGCCTGGACTTGAGCGGGATGGAATTTGATTTAAGCGGGCTGGATTTAAGCGGGCTGGAGATTGACTTAAGCGGTCTGGATCTGTCCGCCCTGGAGATGGACCTTGGCAGCCTGGATTTCAGTGGAATTGATTTAAGCGGGATCAATCTGGAGGATATAAACTGGGAAGAAATTCTGATGGACAGCCTGGAGATCACTTTGCCCGAAGAGGAACTGAACGAGCTGATGGAAGCGCTGGTTTATGAACTGATGGAGGAATACTGGATTGAAAATGTAGTTGATGGTTATCAGAGGGAAAGCCTGGAGGAGAGTCTGGAAGCCGTATTAAGCGATTACCTGAATACAGATGAAGCAAAGGCCCGCCTTGCGGAATTCTATACGTCAACCGGGATAGATGAAATTACCACGGAGGATATGATTTCCATCCTGATGGGAAATAAAAGTATTTCGGATTTTACAGATGACGAAGCGGTGGTCAACAGTTTTACACAGCTTAGCGAAGATCTGATGATTGGTTTTTATACATATTTTTCATCGAATGCCCTGAAGGAGGACAGCGAAAGCTTCACCGCCTATCTGACCGGGGAAAAGGCGGCAGAGATTTTAGAGGAATTTACGACGACCATGTCCCAGGAGTTCCAGCTGGAATTGGATGTTTCCGCGCTGGAGGAAGCGCTCACCGAGGCTGTTGAGGAGCAGATCCTTTCCGTGCTGGAGGAACAGCTGGCGGCGGTGATGGAGCAGTATATGGCCTCCATGATGACTACCCTTCAAGATGCCATTGCCGCGGCCATCGAGGAGCAGATGAACTCGATTATGGCGCAGATTTCAGCAGCCATTGAGGAGCAGATGGCTTCGCTGATGGAGGATATGATGGAACAGCTCTCGGAACAGATCACAGCGGCCATCGAGGAGCAGATGACGACAATCATGGAACAGATGGCGGCCAGCATCGAGGAGCAGATCACGGCTGCCATGTCGGATGTGATGGATCAGATTGCTGACAGTATCGAAACAGCAATGACGGAGATGATGGAGGAGATGACGGCCAGCCTGGAGGAGATGTTTACCATTGACGAAGACGCGTTGTCAGAGGTCTTTGAGTTCAATCTGGACAGCGATAGTCTGACGGAAATTCTGTCATCGTTGAGCTCCTCCGGCAGCACTACCTATGACAATAATCTGCAGACTTTTGGTTATCTTGACTTTGACAACCCGTCGGAGATTGATATTTACCCCACCGATTTTAAGAGTAAAGAATCAGTGATCACTATTCTGGATTCCTATAATCAGAAAATGGAGGACGAGGGAAAGTCTGAGCAGGTCATTACCTACACCGATACTGTGGGCATGCTGATGTCATCCGTGACAACGATCATCGATGTGATTTCCTATGTGCTGATTGCTTTTGTGTCGGTATCCCTGATTGTGTCCTCTATCATGATTGGCATTATTACGTATATCTCTGTACTTGAGAGGACCAGAGAAATCGGAATCCTCAGAGCCATCGGCGCTTCCAAAAACAACATCTCCCAGATTTTCAACGCGGAGACGTTGATTGTCGGCTTTTGCGCCGGAGCCATTGGCATTGGAATTTCCTATGCCCTGCTGGTGCCCATCAATTATCTGATCCATCGTTTTGCACAGACCAACGATGTCAGTGCGGTGCTGATGCCGCGCTACGCGGGGATCCTGGTTATCTTAAGTATGGTGCTGACTCTGATTGGCGGATTGATTCCTTCCGCTTCGGCGGCCAAGAAGGATCCGGTGACGGCGTTGAGAACAGACTGACAGCGAAACACGGTCAGAAAACGCAGGCGTTTTTTCAATGGATTTCAAAATGAGGAGGAAAAGGGGAAATGAAATTAGGCATCGTTGGGGCCGGAATGATCGTGCGGGAATTCCTGCCGGAGCTGAAAAAGCTTTCCGGCGTGGAGGTAGTGGCTCTGCAGGGAACCCAAAGGTCGCGGGAGAGAGCAGAAAAACTATGCGCGGAAAATAAGGTGGCGCAAGTGGTCTATGACTTTGACGCTCTGTGTGAGACCGGTATCGATACGGTATATGTGGCAGTACCCAACGCGCTGCATTTTTCCTGTTGCAGGGAAGCGCTTTTGCGCGGCAAAAATGTAATTGTGGAAAAACCCATGGCCAGCAATGAGAGAGAGGCGGTTATGCTGGAACGGCTGGCGAAGGAAAGAGGGTTGTTTTTGTTTGAGGCGATTACAACGCTGTACCTGCCCGCTTTGGGAAAGGTCAGAGAGTGGCTGGAGAAAATCGGGACATTGAAGATCGTCCAGTGTCAGTT
>JAJQGR010000169.1 GCA_021200345.1 Lachnospiraceae bacterium
TGTCAGAGGAGACATTTCCAGAGCCACAGAGGGAAGCGGTCTGGGACTGTCTATCGCCAGAAGTCTTGTGATAGCTCAGGACGGGGAATTTAACATTCAGATGGACGGAGATCTGTTCAAGGTCACCCTTTCGTTTCGGATCAGGGAAGAAACGGAAGAAGAAAAAATATAAGAAAGATGGGGAAGCCTTTCGAAAGCTTCCCCATCAGACTGTCTGGAGGTTTATTCGGAAATTTTCCTTTCCGCATAGTAACCAATAAGCAGATCATGGATTTTATCCCACGGTTCCAGCTCTCCGGAAATGGAACTGGAGTGATTCAGAAGGTCAATGATGGTAGCAATTTGCTTGCCCATATCTGCGCATAGAAACCAGGGCCTGTTGTGGATTTCCTGCGGCAGATAGGTCAGATTGGTGACGATCACCTTATCAAAATTCTGCGCCGCATAAGCCCTGTCAAAGGGCTCCAGACCGTTGGTAAACAGACCGAAGGTACAGCAGATAAACACCCGTTTCGCTCCCATGGCTTTCAGCTGGGCGGATGTATCCAGCATACTTTCTCCGGAAGAAATCATATCGTCTACAATGATGATATCTTTCCCGTGAATATCGCTGCCGAGGAATTCGTGAGCCACAATGGGATTTTTGCCGTCTACGATTACAGAATAATCCCGGCGTTTGTAAAACATTCCTGTATCCGCTCCCATGGCGCTGGCAAAATAGATGGCCCGGTCCAGGGCGCCCGCGTCAGGGGAGATAACAATGGTGTGATCTTTATCCAGAGACAGATCATCCACAGCCGAGGTCAGAGCCTGAATAAACTGAAGAGTGGGCATGTGGTTGTCAAATCCGCCCATGGGGATGGAATTCTGTACTCTGGGGTCGTGGGCGTCAAAGGTGATGATGTTGTCCACGCCCATTTCGTGAATTTCGGACAGCGCGTAGGCGCAGTCCAGAGACTCCGTGCCGGTTTTGTGATGCTGCCGTCCTTCATAGAGGAAAGGCATAATCACATTTATGCGGGCCGCATGGCCTTCGCAGGCGGCGATGACGCGCTTTAAATCCTGAAAGTGATCGTCAGGGGACATGTGGTTGGTATAGCCATTCATTTGATAAGTCAGGGAATGATTGCAGATATCGATCATGATATAGAGATCCTTGCCGCGAATGCTGTCGTAGATCACGCATTTTGCCTCGCCCGTGCTGAATCTGGGGATCTCATACCTGATAAGGTAGCTGTCTTTGATGTAGCCTTCAAAGGAGAGATCATTCTGAAACAGGCTGTCGGTGCTGTGGCGAAACTGCGCCATATACTGATCTACCCGTTTTCCCATTTCAGCCATGGAATCAAGGGCGATGATCCCCAGCGGCGCCACAGGCATTGAACGCTCCAATTCATGTAAATTTGCCATGCCATCCTCCTGTAAGGTTTCATTTTTTTACAAATTTCCATACAATTTTAAAACATTTCATAGTGACACGTCAAGAATAATTTGATAAAATACACCTCAGTATATTATCATTTGAAAAAGAGGTATTCATGGCAAAAAAATCTTCACGCCCCATCGTAGCGGTGGTGGGCAGACCAAATGTGGGCAAATCCACATTTTTTAACGTGATGGCTGGTTCCGATATATCTATTGTCAAGGACACGCCGGGAATCACAAGAGACCGTATTTACGCGGACGTGTCCTGGTTAAATTATCAGTTTACATTGATCGACACAGGCGGCATTGAGCCGGACAGCAAGGACATCATTTTATCCCAGATGCGCTCCCAGGCGCAGATTGCCATCGACACTGCGGATGTTATTTTATTCATGGTAGATGTAAAGCAGGGCCTTGTGGACGCGGACGGTAAGGTGGCAGATATGCTGCGCCGCAGCAAAAAGCCTGTTCTTCTGGTAGTCAATAAGGTGGATGCCCCGTCGAAACAGATGGCGGATGTGTACGAATTTTATAATCTGGGGATTGGAGATCCCTGGCCCATTTCCAGCGTCAACCGTATCGGACTGGGGGACATGCTGGATGAGATGGTGAAATATCTGCCTGCGGAGGCGATGGAGGAGGACGACGACGACCGCATCCGGGTCGCTATTGTAGGCAAACCAAATGTGGGCAAATCTTCTCTGATTAACAGGCTGTTGGGAGAAGAGCGTCTGATTGTGTCTGATATTGCCGGCACCACCAGGGACGCTGTGGATACGGAAGTGAAATATCATGGAAAATCCTATATTTTTATTGACACGGCGGGGGTTCGGCGTAAAAATAAAATCAAAGGGGAACTGGAGCATTTCATGATTATCCGGGCGGTGGCCGCTGTGGAGCGGGCCGATGTGGCGGTGCTTATGATCGACGCTACAGAGGGAATCACCGAGCAGGACGCCAAGATCGCCGGGATCGCCCATGAACGGGGAAAGGCCATGATCGTGGCGGTCAATAAATGGGACGCGGTGGAAAAGGACGATAAGTCAGTTTACCGTTTCCAGGAGAAAATCCGCCAGACCCTGTCGTTTATGTCCTACGCGGAGATTATTTTTATCTCTGCGCTGACAGGACAGAGACTGGGAAAGCTGTATGAAACCATTGATATGGTGGCGGCCAATCATGCCATGCGGATTTCCACAGGTGTGCTGAATGAGATTCTGGCTCAGGCCGCGGCCATGCAGCAGCCTCCGTCTGATAAGGGAAAGCGCCTTCGTATGTATTACATTACTCAGGTATCCGTGAAGCCGCCTACCTTTGTCATCTTTGTCAACGACAGGGAGCTGATGCATTTTTCCTATACCAGATACATTGAAAATAAGATCCGGGATACCTTTGGTTTCAAAGGCACACCGCTTCATTTCATTATCAGAGAGAGAAGCAAAAAGGAGCAATAATCGTGGAAAGAATCATTTGTCTGTTCCTTGGCTATGCGCTGGGGAACTTTCAGACTGCCTATATTATAGGCAGAATTCATCACATTGACATCCGGGAATACGGCAGCCATAATTCCGGCACCACCAACGCGCTGCGGGTGATGGGCAGGAAAACGGGTCTGATTGTGCTTGTGGTGGACATCTTAAAATGCGGGATCGCTATTGGGCTGACCAGGCTTTTGTTCGGTTCAGGCCATGCTGACATCATTTACGTGCTGATGATGTACGCTGTGACGGGGACGATTCTGGGACACAATTTTCCTATTGTCATGGGATTTAAGGGAGGAAAAGGAATTGCCTGCACCGCGGGAATGGTCTTTTTTTACCATCCTTATCTGATCCCGGCGGAAGTGATCATTTTCTTCGCTGCTTTCTTTGCAACCCATTATGTGTCCCTGTGCTCCCTTCTGTCATATACCGGGCTGTTGATACAGATGATCATTCTGGGTCAGAACGGTTATCTGGGAGCTTTGAGTGCGGCACAGCTGGGAGAAATCTATGTACTTACCTTTTTCCTGACAGTTATGGCTTACTGGAAGCACCGGGAGAATATGAAAAGGCTTATCTCCCACACGGAGCACAAGACCTATCTGTCAAAGAAGAAAGAGCAGCAGTAACTGGGAGAAAAGGAGAGAATATGGCTAAAGTTGGAGTCATCGGGGCCGGCGGCTGGGGAACAGCGCTGTCGGTTCTTCTGGCGGGAAATCAGCATGAGGTCACCCTCTGGTCCATAGTGGACGCGGAGGTGCAGATGCTAAGGGAATACAGGGAACAGAAAGAAAAACTGCCGGGGGTGATTTTGCCGGAAAGTGTGGCTGTTACGGGAGATCTGGAAGCCTCTATCAGGGGAATGGATCTGGTGGTGCTGGCAGTGCCCAGTGTCCATATCCGCTCTACCGCGGCAAGCTGTGCTCCATACATTGCTCCGGGGCAGATTGTTTTAAATGTGGCAAAGGGCATTGAGGAGGCCACGCTGTTGCCCATGGCGGATGTCATTGCGCAGGAGATTCCTCAGGCGGATGTGGCGGTAATGTCCGGTCCTACTCACGCGGAAGAGGTGGGAATCGGAATGCCCACTACCATTGTGGTGGGTGCGAAGAGCAGGAAAACCGCGGGCTTTTTGCAGAATATTTTTATGAATGAGAGATTTCGCGTTTACATCAGTTCTGATATGCTGGGCATTGAGCTGGGCGGATCGCTGAAAAATGTGGTGGCCCTGGCTGCCGGTATTGCGGACGGCCTGGGATACGGAGACAACACCAAAGCGGCGCTGATCACCAGAGGCCTGGCGGAGATTTCCAGGCTGGGAATTGCCATGGGAGGAAGAGCGGAGACCTTTGGCGGTCTGACCGGTATGGGTGATCTGATTGTCACCTGTGCCTCCGTCCACTCCAGAAACCGTAAAGCCGGATATCTGATCGGACAGGGCTATACCTATGAACAGGCCATGTCGGAGGTAAAGATGGTGGTGGAAGGCGTATACAGCGCCAGGGCAGCGATTATGCTGGGTCAGAAATACAACGTGCGGCTGCCGATTATTGAGGAAGTAAACGCGGTGCTGTTTGAAGGCAGAAGCGCCAGGGACGCGGTCAGTAATCTGATGCTGCGGGATAAGAGGCTGGAATACCCGGTGGTGGACTGGGAATAGACCTGTTCGCGGAACGTAAGGACGATGCGTCTGTGAGTCGTTGGGAGTCTGAGGCGGGTTTTCTGTGGGGCCTGGAAAGAAGGAGGTAATATGAGAGTTACCTATACGGGACAGTGTGGATATGTCGTTGAAACGGGAATAGCGAATATTGTGTTTGATTTTTGCGGAGGAAAGCTGCCTGAGATGAAAGAGGACATGCCTTTGCTGGTGTTTGTCTCCCATGACGGCGGGCATCATTTCTCCCCGGAAATTTTTTCCTTTATCTCTGAATATCAGAACGTGCAGTATTTTCTTTCTCATGACATTCTGCTGACGGAGGAGCTTCAGAGGCAGTATGGCATCACCAGGAGTGTGATGAAAAAGATTTCTTTCCTGCCGGAAGGAGTACGCAGGGTCATTCCCTTAAGAGGGGAGAACGGTGAAAATGACTATATTATCATGGAGACCATCAAGACCTGCAGGGATGGAATTGCCTGGCTTTTGAATGTGGCGGGAAAGCGTATTTATTATGCCGGTGACATGAACTGGTGGGTTTGGGAGAATGATTCGAGACAGATCTTCAATCAGCGTACCGCAAGATTTAAGCACTATATGGAAACGCTTTATGACAGAGATATCTATCTGGCCTTTGCCAATCTGGTTCCCGGACAGGGAAAATACAGCTGTCTGGGAATTGAGTATCTGCTGAATACCGCACCGGTGGCTAACGTGGTTCCTATGGGTTTTGATGAGCATGCGGAGGAGGTCCTTACATATGAACGGGAGCGCAGGACTAAGAGTCTGCCAACGAAAGTGCTCTCTCTTTTGAAGCCGGGAGAATCGTCAATTTTATAGCAATATTTGAAATTATTCACAAAATTGCCCGGGTAAAATTTGTGTAAAGTCACGAAATTTTTCTGTGCAAAAGAAAAAAGGTTTTTAAATTTCCCGGAAAAGGGGTATAATTATAAATAAGAAGAAATAGAATCATTTTATGTGGGTAATTTCAAAAGGAGGGAAGCAGAATGAGATTTGAAACAGGTATGCTCGTGGTACATCCGGTGTATGGCGTCTGCAAGGTGGAGCATATCGGGCCTGTCGACAGGAAGCTGGATAAATCGCAGAGGTCTTTTTACAGGCTGGCTCCGGTGTATGATTCCAAGAGCACGCTTTTTGTCCCTGTGGACAGTGAGAATTTTGATCTGCGTCCGGTGATGACCAAACAGAGCGCTGAGGAGCTTGTCAGTCAGATTCCGGAGATGGAACCTGTCAAAATTACAAATGAGAAGGAACGGGAGAAGATTTTTAAGGAAATGCTCCATACCGGCGATCACAGAGATACGATCCGGGTGATTAAGACTATATATAAACGCCGTCAGGATCGCATGCGCGCCGGTAAAAAGAATATGTCCATGGATGAAAAATATCTGGGAATTGCCAGGGACCGTTTAAACGGGGAGCTGGCTGTGGCCCTGGGAATTGAGAAAAGCGGCGTGGACGCTTATATTTCCGATATGCTGGAGCGCTGAAAATCATAAAAACAAAGCTGGCACACAGGCAGGTTGGACTGTCTGTGTGTTTTTTACTGTTTTTGGCTCGACAGCAGTTTCGACAGCAAAGGCAGATTTCACCTTGACTATTTACCGGGATTTTACTATACTATAATCTGGCATGCGGAAAAGCGCGTCAGAGCGCGCCAGTGAAACCCTTGCCAAAGGAGCAGCACATGATCAAGAGTATGACTGGCTTTGGCCGCAGTGAGCTTCTGGCCGGCAGCCGCAAATACACTGTAGAGATAAAATCGGTCAATCACAAATATCTTGATGTAACAGTCAAGCTTCCAAGGAAGCTGACGTTTTTGGAGATTCCGATACGCAATGAGCTCAAGAAATATGCCTCCAGGGGCAAGGTGGATATTTTTATTTCTA
>JAJQGR010000164.1 GCA_021200345.1 Lachnospiraceae bacterium
GGGGAGTATGCGTAACAGGTGGTATTGAGAGGTTTATGGCTTCTTCCTTTTACGGAAGAGGCTTATTTTTTTATAAATTAAGAAATTATAAAATTGCTTGGGCGTGTGTCACCCGGCGCATAAGGAAAAGGAATATTCTGACCTGAAGGAGGAACAAGATGTACAACAAAGTATCTCCGGACCTGAATTTTGTGGAGAGAGAAAAGAAAACCGAGAAATTCTGGTCTGACAACGACATTTTCCGCAAATCCATGGAAAACAGGAAGGGCTGCCCGACCTACACCTTTTATGACGGCCCGCCGACCGCCAACGGCAAGCCTCACATCGGCCATGTCCTGACCCGCGTGATCAAGGACATGATTCCGCGTTACCGCACCATGAAGGGCTATATGGTGCCCCGCAAGGCCGGCTGGGATACCCACGGCCTGCCGGTGGAGATCGAGGTGGAGAAGCAGCTGGGCCTGGACGGCAAGGATCAGATTGAGGAGTACGGTCTGGAGCCTTTCATCGACAAGTGCAAGGAGAGTGTCTGGAAATATAAGGGCATGTGGGAGGACTTTTCCAAAACCGTGGGCTTCTGGGCCGACATGGACAACCCCTACGTGACCTATCATGATGATTATATTGAGTCCGAGTGGTGGGCATTGAAAGAAATCTGGAACAAAGGCCTGTTATACAAGGGCTTTAAGATTGTGCCCTATTGTCCCCGCTGCGGTACCCCTCTGTCCGCCCAGGAGGTGGCCCAGGGCTATAAGACGGTCAAGGAGCGCTCCGCTGTGGTCCGCTTCAAGGTCGTAGGAGAGGACGCGTATTTCCTGGCATGGACCACCACACCCTGGACGCTGCCTTCCAATCTGGCGCTCTGCGTCAACCCCGATGAGACCTACTGCAAGGTGAAAGCGGCGGACGGCTACACTTATTATATGGCCCAGGCGCTGCTGGATACCGTGCTTGGCAAGCTTGGCAGTGAAGAGACGCCGGCCTATGAGGTGCTGGAAACCTATGTGGGAAAAGATCTGGAATACAAAGAGTACGAGCCTTTGTTTGCGTGTGCCGGAGAGGCTGCCGCAAAGCAGCATAAGAAAGCTTTCTTTGTTACCTGTGATTCTTACGTCACCATGTCCGATGGTACCGGCATTGTGCATATCGCTCCGGCTTTCGGTGAGGACGACAGCCGCGTGGGGAAAGACTATGACCTGCCGTTTGTGCAGTTTGTGGACAGCAAGGGCAACATGAGCGAGGAGACCCCATACGCCGGTCTTTTTGTGAAAAAAGCAGATCCGGAGGTCTTAAAGGATCTGGACGCCAGGGGTCAGCTTTTTGATGCGCCCAAATTCGAGCATGACTATCCCCACTGCTGGCGCTGCGATACCCCGTTAATTTATTACGCTCGTGAGTCCTGGTATATTAAGGAAACCGCGGTGCGCGACGATCTGGTGCGAAATAATAACACTGTCAACTGGATTCCCGAATCCATCGGCAAGGGCCGTTTCGGCAACTGGCTGGAGAATATCCAGGACTGGGCCATCTCCCGCAACCGCTATTGGGGAACTCCTTTAAATATCTGGGAATGCGCCTGCGGCTATCAGGAGTGTATCGGCAGCCGCGCCGAGCTGGCGGAGAAGGCGGGTAATCCGGATGCCGCCAAGGTGGAGCTGCACAGACCATATATCGATGAGGTGACCTATACCTGTCCGAAGTGCGGCGGCACCATGCACCGTGTGCCGGAGGTCATCGACTGCTGGTTTGACTCCGGCGCCATGCCTTTTGCCCAGCATCACTATCCCTTTGAGAACCAGGACCTGTTCAAAGAGCAGTTCCCCGCCCAGTTTATTTCCGAGGCGGTGGATCAGACCAGAGGCTGGTTCCATGCGCTGATGGCGGAGAGCACCTTATTATTTAACTGCAGCCCCTATGAAAACGTCATTGTGCTGGGCCATGTGCAGGATGAGAATGGCCAGAAGATGAGCAAGAGCAAGGGCAATGCGGTGGACCCCTTTGACGCGCTGGATAAACACGGAGCGGATGCCATCCGCTGGTATTTTTACTCCAATTCCGCTCCCTGGCTGCCCAACCGTTTCCATGACAAGGCCGTCACCGAGGGACGCAGCAAGTTTATGGGCACCCTGTGGAACACCTACGCGTTCTTTGTGCTGTACGCCAATATTGATGACTTTGACGCAACGAAATATACCCTGGAATATGACAAGCTGACCGTCATGGACCGCTGGCTTTTGTCCAGATTAAATTCCATGATCAAAGAGGTGGATCACGATCTGGAAAATTACCGCATCCCTGAGGCGGCCAGAGCTCTGGAGGCCTTTGTGGACGACATGAGCAACTGGTATGTGCGCCGCAGCAGAGAGCGCTTCTGGGCCAAGGGCATGGAGCAGGATAAGATCAACGCCTACATGACCCTGTACACGGCGCTGGTTTCCTTCTGCAAGTGCGCCGCCCCCATGATTCCTTTCATGACTGAGGAAATTTACCGCAATCTGGTCTGCTCCATCGATCAGACCGCGCCGGAGAGCATTCACCTGTGCGACTATCCGGTGGCAGATGAGAGCCTGATCGATGAAAAGCTGGAGTCCGATATGGAGGAGCTGTTAAAGATCGTGGTCATGGGCCGTGCCGCCAGAAATGCTTCCGGCCTGAAAAACCGCCAGCCCATCGGCGAGATGGTGGTCAAGGCGCCGTCCGTCCTGGATCAGCTTTACACCGATATTATCGCAGACGAGCTGAATATCAAGGAAGTGAAGTTTGTGGACGATGTGTCTGCTTTCACCACCTATACCTTCAAGCCCCAGCTGCGCACCGTAGGTCCGAAGTACGGCAAACAGCTGGGCGGGATCCAGAAATATCTTGCGGCTCTTGACGGCAACGCCGCCTACGCACAGTTAAAGAGCGAGGGCGCACTGAAATTTACAGTAAATGATGTAGAAATTGTGCTGACAGAGGACGATCTGCTGATTGACACGAAGCAGCAGGAGGGCTACGCCATCGAAGCGGACAATACCGTCACCGTAGCGTTAAGCACCAGCCTGACGGAGGAGCTGATCGAGGAAGGCAACGTCAACGAGATCATCAGCAAGATCCAGACCATGCGCAAGGACGCCGGTTTCGAAGTCATGGACCACATCCGCGTCTCCTTAAATGGCAACGCCGTGCTGTCCGCCGTCATTGAGAAAAATAAGGACGCCGTGGCGGGCAAGGTGCTGGCGGAGGAAATCACCGTGGACACTGACTTCGCGACCTCGAAGGAGTGGAATATCAACGGGCAGAAGGTCACGATTTCTCTGGAGAAGTGTTAAGAATTGAGCTTAAGAAAATAAGGAAGCAGTCCGTTTCGGTCGGAGGAAAATTAATATACTTTCAAACCTCCTGCTCTCAGTTCAAAAGACTACAAATAACAGTTTGTCAGGGAGAAAAAAGATATGTATGATACGGGTTATATTGATTTGCTCAATGATCCAGAGATAATTTCTTATGAAAGCCCTGCCTGTAAGAGATACCAGAGAACCTTAGTATTTCTGTACATTCTCGCACTTTTAGAAGTGATTTTTGTTATTGTAATTCCACCACTGGGAGTTATTGCATTGATTATCACAATTATTCTGATTGTGCGGCAGACAAAGAAGCTGAATAAGTATTTGCATTCGGTTCAGGAAGAAATAAGGTCTTCGGGTAAAAAACCTGAATGGTGGAACGACCGTTGTAAAAAGTATAGAAAACTTTCAAAGCTTCCTCTTGAAAAACGCATGAAAAGGATTCCCGGAAGCGGAACCTCATATCAGACTGCGGAACCAAATAAAACCTCGTCGGGCGGCGCAACAACAGCGCAAAAAGCAGTTGTTAACACGGCAGCTGCATATGGGCTTGGTAAAGCTGCAACTTCTGCTGTAAAAAACACTTCGCCTGAGAAGAGAGCCAGTAAAAATCTGCATTCCAATGATGCTATGGCCGCTCGTGAGAAAGCTCGCTCTGGACAAAACCTGCGCGGAAATCAATCAAAGGAACGAATAACTGTAAAAGGCAAAACTTATTATATAACAACGATGCCGAATGGAAATCAGACTCTTACGGATGCCAGTAACAGATGTATTGGCAAGTATGATAAGACCCGAAATGTTACAACGAATGGGAGCGCGAAGAAAATCGGAAATGGTAATCTCTTAAAAACGCTTATGTGAGGTAACGTGTATGATGGAGTTGAGCAGTCAAGAACAGCAGCTTATCAGTTTGTATAAGGGTCTTAAATTTGCTTCAAATCCCACATGCGCAGAATGCAAGAAGAAAACGCCGAGTTTAAGGAGACCAGTTGGCGCGTGGGTTGTTGGAAAAAGGTTTCTACAGAACAACCCAAGGGTATTATTTGTAGGAAAGGTATCACGCGGCGAGGATGGAGTATTATGCGACGACTTTTTCTATCCGTTTGATTATGCGAGAAAAAATTTGTGGGATTGGACTGGGGCGCATTTTTGGAACTATACGCGCGATATTGTCGGTAAAGTGTTTAAAGACGATAGCATTGAGAATATCGCCATTACTAACATGGTTAAGTGTAATGACTCTGATGGAAACGACAACACTTGTGAATTCACAAAGGGTCAGTGCATAGCAAATCTGGGAGTCATTCGTGAAGAGATTAGATGTATCAAACCAACTCACGTCGTATTTTACACTGCCAGAGACTATGATGAGTATATAAGGAATAAGGTGTTTGATAAAGGTAGTTTCCATATAAAACGAGATACAAAGGTTCGTAATGGGAATCAAAGGATGCCTTGGATGGAAGCAGAGGCGACAGTAATGGGGCAGCCGGTAAATATTTTGCGTACATGGCATCCTGAAAGAAAGGATAAAGATGATTTTACCTTGGCAGTAAGTAATTGGCTTAAGGGAATACCAATTGACGATATGTCTGCCATAGCGGAGGACGGAGCCGAGCGGATGTTTACCGGTACGTCATTGGCAGAATAGTACCAATTAATGCTAATCCCGGGCAGGCGAAATTTAGCCTGCCTGGGGTTTTGTTCATCTGTACACGGTTTTTCTCACATTTCCTGTTCGCAAAGAAAAATTTTCAACAGATTTTCATTTACGGAAGAGGTTCTTCGCTCAATTCCTCCAGTATCCTGTCAACGTCATAGTCCGGCGCGTATTTCTGAGCCACATTGACAATAGTGCGGATTTGGGAAATATCACACTCCAGAGCATCCGCAATCTCTTCGACCGACTTGCCTTTTATAAGCTTGCGGCAACACAGGTCAATTACCTTTCGCAACTCGCCCCTGGGGATTCCTTCCTCAATTCCTTCCTCGCGTCCTTCTTCGTGTCCCTCTTTCCGTTCCTCTGCCATCATCAATTCCATTAACATATACTTGCCTCTCCACTCCCGGTTCCGTTTGATGGTCGAAATCTGCGTGTCTAACGAGCGGACGAAAGAATCTTTGCTTCTCTCCCTCGTTGACGGATCTCCGACATACTCCAGAAAACTGACCAGTTCCGGCGGAACCGCATCTTTATTCTTCCCTTTTGTACTTAAAAATATCGTGTATATACCATCATTCAGCGCAGTCCCTGTTTCGCGGCAGGTCATCTCAAGGCTGTAGCGGTACAGACCTGCGCCTACCGGATCAAAATCACAGATAAAAATCACATAAGTATCCGGCAATTCATCATAATCATGGCCGGCGAGCAGCGTGTCGCTGTCCAACTGGCTGTGGTAATATCTGCTGCGCCTGGCAATCTCTTTCTCTATTTGCGCCTGCATTTCCACATTGAAGCGCCGTCTGGTTCCATTTTCAACTGCTGTTACATCCAGGCGGATGCCGTGGTAGTCGGGATGGTAAATAATGGTTTCCTCTCTATGTAACGTGACGGTCTCTATTTCCATATCCAGTGTCAGGGTCAGAAGCCGTCGGCACTGCTCCGGGTCTGACATCACTGCGTAGAACATGAACGAGTCCTTTATCGTGAGTGACATAAAATCTTTCTTTCTTTTCATCTGTCACCTTTTCGTGAGAAACCCGTGAACTCATTGTAGCACAATCCAAAAGAGGAGTAAAGGAGGGGATTCAAATTACGCTAATGTCAGTCCTCTGGAATAGCTGTTTTAATTAAAAGCGGATCGTGAGGGCTTAAAGCGAGACTGATGTTATAACCTATCCCAGGCAGACTCCTCATCGTCCAGCATGGCGATGAGCAGACCGGAATCGCTGAAATAAATTTTGTGTTTTGTTTCGTCATAATTGCCCTTCAGGGGCAGCTCGGGGGAATGTAGACAGTAACAGATATTGATAAGACCGGCGCTTTCCAGCCATTCCATGCAGCCTCGATAATCCTTGAAGCGGGCGTCCTTTGAAATTCTGGATATCTGGAATTTTGCGGCTATCTTCCTTTCTGCAAGATAGCTGTCGATCTTTCTTTTCAGGTAAACGGATTGGATATCAGAAGATATGGCTCGCAGGG
>JAJQGR010000172.1 GCA_021200345.1 Lachnospiraceae bacterium
GCCTACAGCGGTTTTGATAATGTAACGGATCCTGACCTGATCGACTGCTATATTTATCAGGTAAATTCCATCTGGAAACGTTACAGCTACTTAATAACGAAAATCAGCCGCTCCTGAACTTCTCTTTCCCGGCAACGATCCCAAAACAATATGGACAGAGCAGGATCCCTATACGAAATCCTGCTCTTTTAAAATTATCATATCATCTTCATTATATCTGGAGCCGGACAAAGCAGAGAAAAATTTTCTCATTCCTATCCGATTGGCATGCCTGATGGCGGCATCCACCATCTTTTCCACGTCCTCCGGCATGGGTACTTTATCGCTGGCCTCCTCTTCCTCAATTTTGGTCTGCAGCGCCAGCAATGCCATTTCATCAATCTCATATTCCTCAGAGTAAGCGTAAGCGGAACCATATTGCACCAGCTCTTTGGCGGATAATCCCTGCATATTGACACAGACTGGAAAAGCCTCCATAAATTCCGGCTTCCTGGAGCGAAACTCTCTGATCGCCTCCGGCGTGTCCACCAAAATCAGTATCATATTTCTCTCTCCGGCCCGCAGCGCATCCTCAATATCCTGCACCTTATCCGCGTTCAGCATGCTGATACGCTCAATCACCATGGCGCCGCCTTCCAGGGTATCCATGATCTGCGACGTTTTCTTTCTGTTCAGATTGACAGCCGAAATTCTCGCCAGCTTTCCGGACAGCTCCATTCCGTTCTCTTTCAGATCAAAGAGCAGCTGCTTGATAAAGGCAAAACAATAATCGAAATTGTCCCCTTCTACAACAATATTCCCATTGCTGACAGGCAGGCTGGCGTTCTCAAGAGCTGATTTGATCTGCTGCCATCCTTCGTCAGAGTGAGTGTATCTGCGGTATTTCTCAGGCACGTCCTCTTTCGGCGAGGACTGTTTTGAGAAAGCCGCCGAAGCTTCCTCATCATCCGGCTCCTCTGCCTCTTCCTCTTCATCCAAAAGCTGCGCATCCTGTTCATCATACAGCTCCGCATCTTCCTGCGGGACTTCCTGTTGGTCATACAGCTCCGCATCTTCCTGCGGGACTTCCTGTTGGTCATACAGCTCCGCATCTTCCTGTGGGACTTCCTGTTCGTCATACAGCTCCGCATCTTCCTGCGGGACTTCCTGTTGGTCATACAGCTCCGTATCTTCCTGCTCTTCAGAAGCCGGCTGTTCCTCGTTGACCCAGACCTCTTCCTCCTCCAGGTCGTCAAAAACATCCTGCTGTTCTCTCTCCTCCTGCTCATCTGCCAGGAACTGTAATTCGTTTAAAATGTCTTCTTTCTTTTTGGCGTCGAACTCCGCGAAGATTTCTCCCGTCTGCGCCTTAATGCGCTCGTAAATTTCCGCCTTGTGCTCTTCCTCCGCCTGCTGATCCTTCCTGTCCCACTCCGCCAGAATGTCCTCTATACTGAGCTGTCCTGTGATCTGCTGCTCCTCCTTTTCAGGTTCCGGCAGAATCATACCAATCTGGCCATCTCCCTCCATGCGGGTCATGGAGACCATGGAATCCTCCTGTCCGGGATGCTTTATCTCCAAAATATGCACAGGCTCCACTGAAGCCTCCGGCGCTGCATTCCCAGGCCTTTCTTCCGGCGTAAGCACCACCGGCTCCCTGTAAATCTCTACGATCTCCTCCGCCGGTTTTTCCGCTGTATCAGAAATCTCCTGTGTATCAAATCCGATCCCGCCATGCACCCCAGCCATCGCTTCGGGCTCCGTCTCCTGCTCAAAAAGGATCTCTTCCTGTGCGGCAGCCTCCTCAGGCAATGCCGGCTCTGCCTGCTGTTTTACCTCTCCCAGCAGTTCCTTTAAGCTTGCCGCCAATTCCTTCTGCAGATTCATGGTACTGTATTTATTTTCCACGTCCACGGTCTTGACGCTGATCTCTTCCGCTTCCTGCTGCGCGGCAGATTCCGGCTGTGCTGACAGCGTCTCTCTGTCCTGCGGCTCCTGTTGCGCGGCTTCGATATCCTCTAATCCGGTAATCTCCGTAGTGGGGGAGCTGAGAATATCGCCTTCCGGTTCGGATGCCTGCGGTTCGTATTCGTCTTTCTCCTGTACCGGCTTTTGCGTTCCTGATCTGAAAGCCGCCGCTTCTTCCTGTCGCGGAGCCTGCGCGCTGTGTGCCTGAGGCGCAGCTTTTCTGGCTGTCCCGGACTTTCTCACTTCCCTGTGGTCATATTTATACTGCTGGGCCTCGCTCAATGGCTCATAGAGCATCTTCAGTTCCATGGCCTTGGTCACATACTTCCCCTCGCCAAACCACAGAATCAACTCATCGCACTCCGCCACGCATTTCTCCGCCATACCGGTCCGATGATACAGGCAGGCAAGCTCGTAACCCCATCGCTCAGTGTATTCCGCCTTTTTCAGCTCCTCCAGCACCCCGATGCGTTCCTCCAGGCTCACATCCTGCGCCTGATACAGCCGGTATTGGAGTACAAAACGTCCGGAGTCCTGCGGCGCGACCTGTACGTACGCCTTATAATACTCAATTGCGTCCACCAGCTCCTGCAGACGTATGGAAAGCTCACAAAGCGCATACAGAATGGTACGGCTCTGGGGATTTTTATCATAGGCAATCAAAAGAATGTTTCTGGCGTCCTCATATCGCCGGTTAATCTTATACAAATCGCTGATCATGCAAAGCATCTTTACGCTTTTGACTCTGCGCCAGTCAATCTCGTCCGCGATCTGAGCCGCCTCTCCATATTCCCCGTCCGCTATCAAATCTTTTATTTCATCCGTCCGGATTCTGTATTCTGCTTTATCCAAAAGTACCACCTCTGTTGAAATTCACTTTATCTGTAAGGCATGTAAAAAAACATACACATATAAGATACCATAGCACATAAACAATGTCAAAACGTAGGAAAAAGAAATTTAAAAACTTTTTGTGAATTTTTTTGTGAACAATAACCGCTCACTGAGCCCGGCAAACTCAGAAAGCGAAAGCGCCTCTCCCCGCACAGTCACAGGCAGTCCCATTTCCAGAAGCGCGGCGGATGCCTGCTCTTTGGATATCTGCAAACCGGCGGCGTTCCCCAGAGAATTGACCAGCGTTTTGCGGCGCTGGTTGAATGAGGCTCTGATCAGGGCAAACATAAACTTTTCATCGGGGACCTCCACCGGCTTTTTCCTGTGAGATGTCAGCTTAATCACCGCGCTGTCCACGCCCGGCCTGGGAAAGAAAGAATTTGCTGACACGTATGTCAATATCTTTGCTTCGGCATAATACTGCACCGCGAGGGACAGCGCGCCGTAATCCTTCGAGCCCGGCCCAGCCTCCATGCGTGACGCCACCTCTTTCTGAATCATCACGGTGATGCTCTCGATCGGCGCCCCACACTCCAACAGTCTCAGGATCACAGGTGTCGTAATATAATACGGCAGATTTGCCACAACTTTGATCGGTTTCCCCCCATGATACTCCCTGGCGATCTGACCGATATCCACTTTCAGAATATCCTCATTCACTATCACCACATTATCATAAGATGAAAGCGTTTCCTCCAGAACCGGGAGCAGATGCCTGTCAATCTCCACCGCCACCACCCTGCCTGCAGTCTCCGCCAGGTACTGGGTCATTGTGCCGATACCGGGACCAATTTCCAGCACACAGTCATCTTTTCCGATTTCCGCGCCGGAAATGATTTTTTCCAGCACATTCCCGTCGATCAGAAAATTCTGTCCATATTTTTTTTGCGCCGTAAAACCGTATTTATCTAAAATTTCTCTCGTACTGTGCGAATTTGCAAGATACGCCATATTTCATCCCCCTCATTTTTGCATTCCATATAGCCGCAGGGCGTTTTGCCAGGTGATTTCCTCCACCTCCTCCGCCTCCATTCCCCTGATCTGCGCGATTTGCTCCACGACCAGAGGCAGATTCAGGGAGCTGTTGCGCTTTCCCCGAAAGGGCACCGGCGCCATATAAGGGCAATCTGTTTCCAGCACAATATACTCCAGCGGAATATCCTCCACCACCTCCCGAAGCACCCTTCCGTTTTTGAAAGTGACCACGCCTCCGACTCCAATGAAAAATCCCATTTTTACAAAAAGCCGGGCCATCTCTTTGGAATAGGAGAAGCAGTGTACCACACCGCCGCATCTTTCGGCATGCCCGCTCTTCATCAGATCATAAGTGTCCTGGGCGGCATCCCTGGAATGAATAATCACCGGCTTTTCTTTTTGGATGGCAAGCTGAAGCTGCGCGGCAAACCACTCTTTCTGAAGCTCACGGGACGGTTCCTCATAATAGTAATCCAGTCCGATTTCCCCCACCGCCACGCATTTCGGATGCCCGGCCAGCTCATGGATCCTGGCAAAATTCTCTCCCGTCAGCTCTGCCGTATTGGACGGGTGAACGCCAAAAGCGGCGTATATAAAAGGATACTTCTCCGCCAGCTGTCGCGTTGTCTCATTGGAGGAAAGATCCGAGCTTACATTCACGATCCTTTTAATCCGGTGCTCCTCCATGGACAAAAGCAGATGATCCCTGTCTCCGTCAAAGGCTTCATCATCATAATGGGCATGTGTATCAAAAATCATCTGAAAATCTCCATCACTGAAAAAAATTCCCTAATTTCAAAAAAAGGGCTTGCATTTTCTGAAACGCTGCTTTATAATAGCTTCTGTTCTCACCAAGCGCGACTAGCTCAGCTGGCAGAGCACCTGACTCTTAATCAGGGTGTCCAGGGTTCGAACCCCTGGTCGCGCACTTCCATCTCAAAGCCTTTATGGTTTTGAGATTTTTTATTTTTCTGTTGAAAGCAATTGTCCCATGCATCGTCAAAATGTCTTCCCGGGATAATCTGTCCCCGTCTCTCCCTGAAGCTTTTGCAGATAAGGATATTTGTCCTGTTTCATTTTCAGGAATGTATCAAAGGCCATCAGCAGCATGGTATCCCCATCCTGCTTCATGGCGTACTTTCCCCGGTCCATCTGCGCCTTAAAATGATCCATCTGCCACACCATGATATCCACCACAGTATAGCCCTCCACATTGGCCCGGCACAGGAAATTCTGGTGCTCCAGATAATAGGAAAATTCCGTCATCACCTCTTCATCGGCGCTCAGTCTTTTCCAGAAGTCCTCAAAAAAAGCCTCCTCTTTTCCCGCATAACGGCACAGCTCCCGCGCCCATAGCTTTTCCCTCTCGTACATTGTCCAGCCCCCAATCACATCTGTTTTTATCCGTTTCCCCGGCTTCGGCAGGCTTTGCTGTCATCTGATAAAATTCGTTGAATTTCCCCGCTCCGCCTGAGGCAGGGCAATCCCGGCCTGAGCCCCTTTCTCAAAGCATTTCATCATCCACGCCAGATTGCGGGCCAGATTACGCATGGTCTGCAGCCCCTCCGCGTCCAGCTCCGCCTCTCCCGGCTTCGCTCCGTGAACCAGGTTCCAGTAGGTGGATCCCGCCACAGGCATCTGACTGATGCCAAAATATTTGTTCATTGCATCAAAGGACGCCGAGGTACCGCCCCGTCTGGCCACCGCCACACTCGCCCCCGGCTTAAAGGCAAAGATCCGTCCGCTGCTGTAAAATACCCTGTCCAGGAAAGACAGCACCCGTCCGCTGGGGTGAGCATAATACACCGGCGTTCCAAACACAAACCCATCCGCCTCCTTTGCCTTCGCAATGAATTCATTTACCGTATCATCGGTAAAAATGCAGCCCTGTTCCGTACACTGACGGCAGCCGATGCAATCCCTGACAGCGCCTCCTCCCATCTGGAAAATTTCATATTCGATGCCTTCCTTCTCCAGCTGGATCCCGATTTCTTTCAACGCCCGATATGTATTCCCGTTTCTGTTGGCGCTTCCGTTTAACATTAATACCTTCATTCATTTATCCTGCCTTTCCAAATTTCCCATGCGTCCAATATAACACTTCAAACCGAAGGACTCAACAAAAAAATATTCGCCTTAAATCACTTTAAAGCGAATATCTTTTTGTCCCTGTTTTATTTATGCTCCCCATCCCCGGCAGCGTCCGCCTGCGCGATCACCGGTGCCGCGGAAGCCTCTAATGCCTCCTTTGCCCTGGTAATCTCATCCGCCTGCTCCTGAGTCAGCTTAGACGGATTGGCTTTGGCAATCAGTCTCTGCAGGTGGTTCATGTCGCTCTTCACCTGCTTTTTCACCGACTTGTCCAGCGTCTTGTGGACCTTATTGTACGCATTATTGGCACGGGCCAGAACCTTCTCCGCCTCCCCGATGGAATCAATAGCGGCCTTGCGCTGGCCGTCCGTGGCCTCATATTCCTGCGCCTCGTGAATGGCCCGCTGAATATCCGCCTCGCTCATGTTGGCGTTGGAGGATACCGTGATCTGCTGCTGTCTGCCGGTACCCAGATCCCGGGCCGACACCTTCACAA
>JAJQGR010000012.1 GCA_021200345.1 Lachnospiraceae bacterium
CATTTAAAAAATTAGGGACATTTCCTTGATTTTTTTAAACCGCGGTTATATGCTGAAAAGAAAGTACGGCATTTGTTTTTGGAAAAAGGAATGTAAAATGGAATAAAGAAACGGTAAAGATAAGGAGGCGGAAGAAAAACCTATGAATCCATTACAGAAAATGGATATGCACAAGGACAGCTTTACACAGAATGATCTGCTGATTTATGAAACGATTCGAAAGAATCCATCCGGGATTATTCACATGACCACAAGCCTGCTGGCGGAAAAGTGCGGGGTATCCCAGCCGGCTTTGTCCAGATTTGTGAAGAGCCTGGGCTATAACCGATATCAGGATTTCCGCACGGATATTGTGGCCTGGCTTGCCCAGCAGGGAGAACAGGAGGCGGAGGGCTCCAGTCATCTGTATTATTTTAATACGTTATACGCGGTTTTGAGAGAGAGCGAGGCTGTGCTGACGGATGATTATATGAAAGAAGTGGCCGAGTATATTCTTGGGTTCGACAGAGTGTTTCTTTCGGGGAAGGGAAAGAGTTATCACCCGGCGCAGCTGTTTGATAATCTGATGTTGAAGAGTTACCGCACTGTTCAGGCCGTACCGCTGGATTATCTGACAGAGTCGGCGGATTATATGAGTGAAAATGATCTTCTGATTATTTTTTCTGTCAGCGGCGGCGCTCATATCATGCGGGACGCCTGCCGGGCGGTGGGGAAAATCATGCTGGTGACGGCCAATGCCAATCATGAATACAGAGAGCGTGTGGATAAAACTGTTCTGTTGCCTTATGTGCAGCCGGATCCGGAGAACTGCTCGGTGTCGCCGATTTTGTTTGATGTGTTTGTGGAGCTTCTGGTTTCCTATTTATTAAAGTAAAGAAAAGAGGGTATGGTAAATGAATCACAGAACGGAAATCCTGGACCTGCGCACGGCGCTGGAGGTGCTGCGCAATGAGCCCGGGCAATTGGTGGAGACAAATGTGGAGGTAGATCCAAAGGCGGAGCTTTCCGGCGTTTACCGGTATGTGGGGGCCGGCGGTACGGTGATGCGGCCCACACAGGTGGACGGCCCGGCCATGATTTTTCACAATGTAAAGGGACATCCGGGGGCCAGCGTGGCCATCGGTGTGCTGGCCAGCCGGGCCAGAGTAGCCAATTTATTTGGCTGTAAAAAAGAGGAGCTGGGACATCTGGTACAGTCCTGCGCGGCTCATCCCATTGAGCCGGTCGTTGTGGAGGGCAAGGCCCCCTGCCAGGAGGTAGTGCACCTGGCCACAGATCCGGACTTTGATCTGTACAGGCTGGTGCCGGCGCCCACCAACACGCCGGTGGACGCGGGACCCTACATTACGCTGGGCATGTGCTATGCCACTCATCCGGATACCGGCCTGTCGGATGTGACCATTCATCGGATGTGCATTCAGGGGAAGGACGAGTTGTCCATTTTCCTGCAGCCCGGTTCCCGGCACATCGGAGCCATGGCGGAGCGGGCTACGGAACTGGGACAACCCTTGCCTATCTCTGTTTCCATCGGCGTGGATCCGGCCATCGAGGTGACCTCCTGCTTTGAGCCGCCTACAACGCCCCTGGGCTTTAACGAGCTTTCCATCGCGGGGGCTCTGCGTCAGAGATCTGTGGAGCTTTGTCCCTGTGTATCCATCAAAGAAAACGCCATTGCCAACGCGGAGTATGTGATCGAGGGGGAGATCATTCCCGGGGTGAAGGTGGTGGAGGACCAGAACAGCCACACCGGCTTTGCCATGCCGGAGTTTCCGGGATACAACGGCCATGCCAGCAATGAATGCTGGCTGATCAAGGTGAAGGCTGTAACCCATCGGGTGAACCCCATCATGCAGACCTGTATCGGTCCCAGCGAGGAGCATGTGAATATGGCCGGGATTCCTACCGAGGCCAGTATCCTTGGAATGATTGACAAGGCCCTGCCGGGCAAGGTGGTCAACTGCTACGCCCACCGCTCCGGCGGCGGCAAGTACATGGCAATTCTGCAGTGTAAAAAGACGGTGCATACCGACGAGGGCAAGCAGCGGCAGGCGGCGCTTTTGGCGTTCTCTGCTTTCCCGGAGTTAAAGCATGTGATTTTGGTGGACGAGGACGTGGATATTTTTGATACCAACGACGTGCTCTGGGCCATGAATACCCGGTTTCAGGGAGACGCGGACATTGTGACCATTCCCGGGGTCAGGTGCCATCCGCTGGATCCCAGCTCCAACCCGGCCTATACCGGCTCGATCCGGGACGTGGGGATTTCCTGCAAGACCATTTTTGACTGTACTGTTCCTTTTGATCTGAAGGAGAACTTTCATCGGGCGCCGTTCCTGGAGGTGGATGCGGAGAAATGGCTGCGAGGGTGATGAACGGTGATGGGAAATGAACGGAATGGACAGGAGAGGTAACAGATGGCAAAACGACTGGTGATTGGCATGAGCGGCGCCTCCGGCGCGCCGCTGACCGTAGAATTACTCAGGCAGCTTCATACATTTTATCCCCAGGTGGAGAGCCATCTGGTGGTGACAAAGGGCGGAGAGATGACTCTGCGCCAGGAAACCGGGATGACGCCGGATGATTTACAATCTCTTGCCACTGTATTTTATGACAATGAGAATATTGGCGCCGCCATCGCCAGCGGTTCCTTTCATACCATTGGTATGGTGGTGGTTCCCTGCAGCATGAAGACAGTGGCTGGCATTGTGTCCGGCTACAGCGACAATCTGCTGCTGCGGGCCGCGGATGTATGCCTGAAAGAGCGGCGAAAGCTGGTGCTGGTGCCCCGGGAGGCGCCCCTTTCCACCCTGCATCTGCGAAATCTCTATGAGGCCAGCGGGCTGGGAGCGGTGATTTTACCGCCCATGCAGACCTACTATGATTATCCCAGAACAGTGGAGGATATGACAAAGCACACAGTGGGACGGATTTTGAGCCAGTTTGGTCTGGGAGATCAGGCGGATGGCTGGACGGGGATGCTGTAGAAAACAGTATGTGCAAATGGCTCTGCGGTCATATCAGGAAAGGTGTTGTATGAAAGGGAAGGCATGTGTGAAGAAAAAGAACAGGTGATGCTATGACAGAGAAAAAGGATACTGCCAGGGTTATTAGATTGCGGGCAGATCGGGTACTCATGGGAGAAACCTTAACAGTAGAAGTACTAGTCTTTCCGGCAGGAGTAGAAATCAATATCTACGGCGGCTGCTTTCCCCATATTGGCGCGGTCAGCATTGTAGATCCGGAAGGAAATACGGTTACCACCCAGTTCTCGGGACACAAGGATGCGGTAATCTCAGAAAAATGGGCGCGTGCTGTGGCCGGGGCGGGATACCGGCCGGTGACGGTGGTTGCCGGAATTCATTATGACAACCTGACGAAAGAGGAGATCGGAGCCGTGGTGGCGATGACGGATGGAATGCTGGAGGAAGTGCTGGAAAAGATGAAAGACGCTTTGGAAAGCACTTGAAGAGATGAAAAAAGGAGGCCATGTGGATGGACAATCTGGAGCAAAAGATTCAAATTTATCATAATGAAAAGGGACCTGACATTGGTGTCACATCGGCGGCAGTGATTGAGAAGGACGGATGCTATTTCCGGGATCTGGCAGGAACGGGAGAGCTTCTCCCCTACGAGGACTGGAGGCTCACCGCCAGGGAACGGGCGCTGGATCTGGCTAAAAGGCTTAGTATCGAAGAGATTGCCGGGCTGATGCTGTACTCCCCTCATCAGATGGTGCCTTCCCCGTCAGAGGGGCCTTTCAGCGGCACCTATGACGGAAAGAATTTTTCGGAGAGCGGCAGGGAAAAATGGGATATGACCGACCAGCAGAAGCGCTTCCTGGACAAGGACCATGTGCGTCATGTGCTGGCGGCGGGGTTGGAGAGCGCGGAGATCGCCGCAAAGTGGAGCAACAGGGTGCAGGCCTTTGCAGAGAGTCTGCCCTGGGGGATACCGGTGAATTTTTCCAGTGATCCCCGCCATGGCGCCGGCAAAAGCAGCACGGAGTTTAAGATGAATGGAGGAGACGTGTCCAGATGGCCCGAAGGCATGGGAATCTCCGCCACCTTTGATCCGTCTGTGTGTGAGGAATTCAGTAAGGTTGTGGCGAAAGAGTACCGGGCTATGGGCATTACCACGGCGCTGTCGCCTCAGATTGATCTGGCCACGGAGCCCCGCTGGATGCGCTTTGAGGATACCTTTGGCACCCACCCGGATATGGTGACAGAGATGGCGCGGATCTACAGCGATTATCTGCAGGAAACGGAGGAGAGTCCGGATGGCTGGGGAAAGGAGAGCGTCTGCGCTATGGCCAAGCATTGGCCCGGCGGCGGTCCCTGTGAGGCGGGGCGGGATGCGCATTATGGCTTTGGCAAGTTCGCGGTTTATCCCGGAGATCATTTAAAAGACCATATGCAGCCTTTTACTGAAGGCGCGTTTCAATTAAAGGGAAAAACCGGCTGTGTTTCGGCAGTGATGCCATACTACACCATATCCTGGCAGCGGGATCAGAAAAATCATCAAGAGGTGGGTAACTCCTACAGTGAATATCTGATCAAAGACCAGCTGCGGGGAAAGTATGGTTTCGACGGCGTGGTTTGTACAGACTGGGGGATTACAGGGGATCCGAATCCGGAGATCGACGCCTTTGGCAGCCGCTGCTACGGTGTGGAGAATCTGACAGTGGCACAGCGCCATTATCTGGCCATCAGAAATGGGGTGGATCAGTTTGGCGGCAATTCTGAGATACAGCCCATTCTGGAGGCCTATCAGCTGGGCTGCGGGGAAATCGGGGAGGAGGCCATGAGGCAGCGGATGGAGGAGTCCGCGGTCAGACTGCTGCTCAACATTTTCCGCTGCGGCCTGTTTGAGAATCCATATCTGGATCCGGAGAAAAGCAAAACGCTGGTGGGCTGCACAGAGCATTGTGACGCCGGATATGAGGCGCAGTTAAAGAGTGTGGTTTTGCTGAAAAACCAGGGGGTGCTGCCCATCAAAGAGCGTAAAAAGGTTTATATTCCCAACCGGCATATAAATGCGAAAAAAAGCTTCATGAGGGGAATGGATCCGGCCCGGGATGTGGTGCCCGCATCACAGGAGCTGGTGGGCAAATATTATGATCAGGTAAACGCGCCTGAGGAAGCGGACTTTGCTCTGATTTTCATAGAGAGCCCGCTTTGTAACGGCGGGTACAATGGCGGGAACGTGAAAAACGGTGAGAATGGCTATGAACCCATTTCTCTGCAATATCGCCCATATACCGCCGATACAGCCCGTCCGGTCAGCCTGGCGGGAGGCGATTTCAGAGAGAAGGATTCCAACAGAAGCTACCGGGGGAAGACGGTGACTCCGGCCAATGAATCCGATCTGGATTTGATTTTAAATACCAGGAAGGCCATGCCGGGGAAACCCATAATTGTATGCCTGCGGATGCACAATCCGACAGTGGTGTCAGAATTTGAACCCTATGTGGATGGTATTCTGGTGGAGTTTGGGGTTCAGAAACAGGTGCTGTTTGACCTTGTCAGCGGCCGGTATGAGCCTTCCGCTCTTTTGCCTGTGCAGTTCCCGGCCAATATGGAGACGGTGGAGGCGCACTGTGAGGATGTACCCTTTGACATGGAGCCTTACCGGGATCAGGCGGGGCATGCGTATGATTTTACTTTCGGCATGAACTGGAGCGGCGTGATTGAGGACGAGAGGACAGGAAAGTACAGCGGCAATACTACAGGGCGGTCAGCTTTTCTCTGAGCTTTACGCCTGTGGGTGTGCCCGCCAGTCCGCCCAGCCCGGTTTCCCGGATATTCTCCGGCAGGGAGCGGCCGATGGAGCGCATGGCGTCGAAAACTTCGTCCGCGGGGATGCGGCTCTCTACTCCGGCGATTGCCAGATCGGCGCTGGTCAGGGCGTTGACGGCGCCGATGACGTTACGCTTTACACAGGGTACCTCCACCAGTCCGGCCACCGGATCGCAAGCCAGTCCCAGCAGATTTTTCATGGCAAGAGCGGCGGCGTTGGCGATGGCGTGAATGTCGCCGCCGTTTAAATAGGCCGCGGCGCCCGCCGCCATGGAGGAGGCGGAACCAATCTCCGCCTGACAGCCCCCGGCAGCGCCCGCCAGAAAGGCCCGGGAGGCGATGACGCCGCCGATGCCGGCGGCCACATATAAAGCCTCTGTCATTCGGTCATTGTCATATCCTTTTTCCTCCTGAAGGGACAGAAGCACTGCGGGCAGCACGCCGCAGGAGCCGGCGGTGGGAGCCGCCACAATGCGCTTCATACAGGCGTTGGACTCGCCCATTTTCACGGCCCGTTCCATGACCCGG
>JAJQGR010000327.1 GCA_021200345.1 Lachnospiraceae bacterium
TATAGGCATCATCCGCCACGCCGCCTGCTCCAATTTCCGCGTTGGAAGACACATCAGCCACCTCTATGGCGCTGTTTAAAACCGTACTGATTTCACCGCCCTCCTCATTGACCGCGATGAACAGCGGATACCTGCTGAAAGATACGGTGTTGGAGATCATCTCCGCAAACTGCTCCTCGCTCTGAATATTCTGTGAAAAATAGACGATGCCGCCTACGGTATATTCCTCTAAAGCCGCCTGGGTTCCGGAGCCGCCCTGGGTTGCCACTGACACACCTGTCAGCTGCTCCGGCGTGACGATCAGAAGGCCGGCCGCCTTTTCTTCCAGAGTCATACTGGAGATAAAGGTGGTCAGATATTCGTCAAACTGCTCTTCGGCGGTAGGTCCGGTGATCACTTCCTCCGGTTCCTCCTCAGGCTCCGGTTCCGGCTCCTCCTCCACTTCCACGGTCACCTCCTGCTCTTCCTCCGTCTGCGTCCCGGCCAGATGCTGCCGGATGAGCCTGACAACACCAAATCCCGCCGCTCCCAGAATGACCAGAAACACAAGCAAAAGACCGTACGCGATCAGCTGTCCATGAACCCTGCGCCTGTGCCTGGCCTGTCGTCTCTCCTCCTCATCCATCAAATCATGATTTCCCATAATATCTCCTGTACTTTACTTCCCCTTCACAAATCCGTTGTAAATTGCCTTGATGGCCGTCTCAAAATCCCGGTTCGCCACGCCGATAATGATATTCTGCTCGCTGGAGCCCTGGTCGATCATCTTCACATTGACATCCTTGGCAGAAAGCTGCTTGAAAATAGTAGCTGCGGTACCTTTCTGGGATTTCATGCCCCGTCCTACCACGGCGATCAGCGCCAGATCCGCCTCAATATCAATGGTATCGGGCCTGGCCATTCTCTGAATGGCGGAGACCACGTTCTGCTCCTTATCCACAAACTCATCCTGGTGCACATACACCGTCAGGGTATCAATACCGGTGGGCATGTGCTCAAAGGAAATACCGCAGTCCTCAAAGGCCTGGAGCACCCTGCGCCCAAAACCCACCTCGGAGTTCATCATGTCCTTTTCCACATTGACAGAGCAGAACCCTTTCTTGCCGGCAATACCGGTGATGATGTACCTGGACTTCTGGCAGGTACTGCCCACAATCCAGGTACCCGGATCCGCGGGAGCGTTGGTGTTGCGGATATTGATGGGAATATTTTCCTGACGCACCGGGAAAATGGCGTCCTCATGAAGCACGGTAGCTCCCATATAGGCCAGCTCCCGCAATTCCTTATAAGTAACATACTCTATCGGCTGAGGATTGTCAACGATTCTCGGATCCGCCACCAGCATTCCGGACACGTCCGTCCAGTTTTCATATACGTCCGCCCGCACCGCCTTGGCCACAATAGAACCGGTAATATCGGAGCCGCCTCTGGAAAAGGTCTTCACCCGGCCGTCTTTGAATGAGCCATAAAAGCCGGGAATCACGGCGTTATTATACTTGCTGAGCCGCCGGCTCATCAGCCCCTGGGTGGTCTCTGAGTCAAACTCCCCGTCCGCCGTAAAGCGAATCACCTCCGCCGCGTCCACAAAGGGATATCCCAGATAAGCCGCCATAACCCGTCCGCTCAGATACTCTCCCCGGCTGGCCGCGTAATCCACCCCCGCCTTATTCCGGAAATTCTCCGCAATCACAGCAAATTCGTCCTCCAGGGAAAGCTCCAGGGACAGTCCCTCAATAATCTCGTCATATCTGGCTTTGACGTCGGCAAGCTTCTCCTCAAAATCCTCCCCCGCTTCCGCCGCCGCGTAGCAGCCATAAAGCAGATCCGTAACCTTGGTGTCCCCGTCAAAACGCTTGCCGGGGGCGCTGGGCACCACATACGCTCTCTGGATATCCTCCCTGATGATATTCCCTGCCTTTTCAAACTGCGCTGCACTGGCCAGCGAACTGCCGCCGAATTTCACTACCTTTTTCATACTCTGTATATCTTCCCTCATCTGTTATGTTTTTACAAATATCCGTTTTTTTACGCGTCCATGCGCAGGTAACCCTTCCCATGGGTCAGCGCCGCGTACTTCACTTTAAACCGCTCCTCTGTCAGTCTTCCGGACACAAAAGCGCATTCCCCGTTCACTCCCTCCAGAGTGATAAATTTCTCCGCGCCGAAGATTTCCCGGGCCCGCTCCTGATCCTCTGAGCCAATCCGCACAAAGAAAGAGCTTTCCATCTCCCCGAAAGGCACCACATCCGCCTGCTGCGTCCCCCAGGGACAGGCAGCGGTACGGCCTTCGTTTAATCCGGCGGTGATCACGTCGCTGACCACCGCGCTGGCGGTGGGTCTGCGCCCCGCTCCCGCGCCGTAATACATGGTATCGCCCAGCATGTTGCTATGGACCACAATGGCGTTAAATACATCATCCACCATATACAGCGGCTGTCCCGCTTTCACAAGGAAAGGAGCCACAATGGCTGTCACCCGCTCTCCCCGCTGGCCGGCCTTTCCTAACAGCCGGATCTTGCAGTTGAGCTTCCGGGCGTAGGCCATATCCAGGCTGGTCACTTTGGAAATTCCCTCCACATGGATCTGGTCATATTTCACCGTTTTCCCAAACACCAGAGAGGCCAGAATGGCGATTTTCCGGCCGGAATCATGTCCCTCCACATCCACCTCCGGATTTCTCTCCGCATAGCCCAGCCGCTGGGCCTCCTTCAGGGCCTGATCATAATCCGCGCCCTCGTTGGCCATTTTGGTCAGCATATAATTGGTGGTGCCGTTTAAGATTCCCTGAACGCTGCCAATCCTGTCCTGGGTCAGGCAATTGCAGATATTGTGAATAATGGGAATCCCGCCGCCCACACTGGCCTCAAACAGATAACTGCAATGATGCTGTGCGGCAATCTCTAACAGCTCCGGGCCAAAGGCCTCCACCAGCTCCTTGTTGGAGGTACACACGCTCTTGCCCGCCTCCAGCGCTCTTTTGGAAAAATCAAACGCGGGATTTTTGCCTCCCATGGTCTCACAGCAGACGCTGATCTGAGGATCCTGTAATATGATATCTATATCATGAACTACCTTCTTTTCATTCACATCTCCCGGGAACTCCCTCAGATCCAGAATATATTTGACCTCCAGATCCAGGCCGGTCTTTTCGGCAATCGCGTCATGATTGGTGTCGATAACCTGCGTCACACCCCCGCCCACGGTGCCATATCCCAAAACAGCGACTTTTACTGATTTCAGCATCATTTTTCTCCTGTGCTCCTCTGTGATTTTTAAATTACGATCTATGCTCATTCCTTGCCGATAATCTCCACGCTCCCGACGCCGTCAAGCTCCTCCAGCGCCTGTACCATGGCCGACGTATCCCCGGAAGAAGCGGATACCTGAACGCTGATGGACAGACTGGCGACGCCGTTAATGGGAATACTCTGATGAATAGTCAGAATATTCACATTGCTGAAGGCGATAATCTGCAGCACCCGGCTCAGCAGCCCCGGCACATCATTGATCTGCAGGGACAGGGTAATGGTCTGCCCCCTGGCGTTGTCATGGAAAGGGATGATATCATCTCTGTATTTATAGAAAGAACTGCGGCTGATCCCCAGCCGATCCACCGCTTCCTGCACGCTGGAGGCCTGGCCGCTTTTCACCAGCCGCTTGGCTTCCACCACCTTTAAGAGGACCTCGGGAACCGCCCTTCTTCTGACCACATAATACTCTGTCTGCTCCATTGTGTTTCCTCATGTTTCTTCTGTTTTGTTGGCACAGCAAAGACATTTGTGCGCAGCCGGTGGATATGGTATCACATGCCAACAAAAAAAACAAGGGCTTCTGTTATGTTTTTTTTATATTTCGTTCATAAATATGCTGCTTTATTCCAGGTATTTCATATACGCGGCGTACGCCGAAGGAATGGGATATTGCTCTCTGATCTCCTCCGGTTTTACAAAAATCCAGCCCGCCGGCGGCGTGTAGGCCGTCAGCTCATCCACCTGGATAAAAAAGCCGGTCATGCGCCACTCTTTGTGCGTGAAGATATGAACCGCGCTCTCCAACGACCTGATCCGCACCGCGTCGATCCCCTTTTCCTTCAGATCCTCCATGACCTGTTGGGGTGAAACATGGCCCTCCAGAACCGGGAACTCATACATTCCCGCCAGAAGTCCCCTGGCAGAGCGCTTCCTGATGGCAATTCGTTTTTCATCCCGCAAAATCAGCACCGTGCGGTTCTCGATTTTGCGGGCTTTTGGGGGCGCTTTCACAGGATACGCCGACTGTGTATGATTTTGATAAGCCTGGCAGAACCGGGACAGAGGACAGATTTCACATTTCGGCTGCCCATTGGGCACACAGACCATGGCCCCGATCTCCATCATGGCCTGATTAAATTCCCCGGGATGCTCCCGGCTCATGGCCTGCTCCAGCAGCGCCTCATAGTCCTTTTTTACCCCCTCCTGACCGATGTCCCTGCCATCGGCAAAGACCCGGCTTAACACCCGCAGCACATTGCCGTCCACCGCCGCGGCTGTCTTTCCGTAAGCGATGGAGGCAATCGCCCCGGCTGTGTAAGGTCCGATGCCGGGAAGCGTTAAAAGCTCCGCTTTTTCCTGAGGCAGACTGCCGCCGTACCGCTCGGTGACAATCCGGGCCGCCTTTTGCAGGTTTCTGGCCCGGCTGTAGTAGCCAAGCCCTTCCCAGAGCTTCAAAAGCTTCTCCTCCGGCGCATGAGCCAGAGCCTCCACATCCGGCAGGGCTTCCAGGAAGCGCTGATAGTAGGGCTTCACCGCTTCCACCCGGGTCTGCTGCAGCATGATTTCCGATACCCACACATGATAAGCGGCCGGATCCTCCCGCCAGGGAAGGCTTCTCCTGTTTTCTTTATAATAATGTAATAATCCTTCTGTAAAATCCGCCACCGTTACGGCCCGCTGATCCAGCAAAACCCTGACCGGCTCCCGCAGCGCCATGCTCTCCGGGGTGACAACACAGTCATAGGCCAGAATGTTCACTCCTGACGCGGCCGCCTGGCACAGTGCGTCGGCAAATGCCGGGTGCATGGCCCTGTAGGGAGTAAAATACCTGACGTCTGACATCTGTATCACAAAAAGGATACAGGCCTGATATCCCTGTTCCTGAGCTCTGATCAGCTCCTCCACGTGCTTTACAGCCCTGTCGCTGGGGGCGTCCGGAAACATGACAGCTCCGTCATTTTCCAAAGTGACCCCTTTCACCTCCACAAAATACTTCCGCTGCTCTGCTTCCATATAAAAGTCGAAACGGGAATTTCCCCAGACAGTCTCCGGCCTTACCAGATCCGGGGCGGGCACAAGCCCTCCGGCACAGAGCCACTCTCCCGCCGCCAGATTGGGCGCCTGAGAATCCATGTTGACCAGACGGACTCCGCTTCCCTGGCCGGCTTCCCCTTCCCTGGCTGAACGGTTCTTGGATTCCGTCGATCCCGGATCCGGCAGCGGTTTCTCCACCGCCACCAGGTCGTAAGCCGTTTTTCGCCCCGGCTGAGCGCTCTTTTCCAGATAAACCACAGCGTCGGGCCGCAAAAGCTCCCGGCATCTGCCCGTATTTTTCACATGTACCTTTTCCCGCCGGGAAACCCCCGGAATGCGGACATAAGCAATGAAACGGTTGGGTCTCTCCAGAAAATACGCCTTCACAATGTGCTGATACTTCATCGGTTTACCTCAAACCGAGCCTGGGTGCTGAGCACACTCTTCAGGCTGGCGGCCCGCTCCTCGATCCTGCCCTCCGGCACCTCCGTATCCAGGGCCAGCGCCATGGTGTTGATCATATCATCCGTGATTCTGTGCTCCACGCCCACAAAAATGCGAAGCTTCTGGGCATAGGTGTCCGCATCCAGGAATTCCAGCACCGCCGGATCGATCTGCGTGACCTTTGGCGGCTCGCTCTTCTCAAAGCAGTACTTCTGCTGTGCGTCGGCATATTTCTCCCCATTGACCGGCGCCAGGAAATCCTCCAAAGGTGCGGCAAAGGTCTTCTCTTCCCCGTAAAGCGTCCGGTAAATCACCAGCCGCTGCCCGCTTCTGATATCCTCCGCCAGTGTCACGATTTCATAAAACTCACCCCTGAAGTGACGGTAAGTCTCACCCTGCTTCGGAATTTCTCTCATTTCGCTTTCCTCCCTTTTGCCTTACTGCTTATTTTCAACTGCTTATTTTTATTGAAAATATACTTGCATTTTGACAGGCTTTTTGATATACTATCTGAGTCGCTTAGGGGAATCATCCAGCGGCAGGATGGCAGTCTCCAAAACTGCTCACGGGGGTTC
>JAJQGR010000194.1 GCA_021200345.1 Lachnospiraceae bacterium
TACCACCCCTCACCCGCCTAAAAAACTGGCCCTGGTCAATGATCTGGCGGGATATGGGCGCTGTTCTCTGACGGTAGCCCTGCCCATCGTCTCACAGCTGGGTGTGCAGTGCTGTCCTGTACCCACCGCCATTTTTTCCAATCACACAGGCTATCCGGACTGGCACATGACAGACTACTCCGAAGAATTGCCGGACTATCTGTCCGCATGGAAGCGCCTGGGATTTTCTTTCGACGGCATTATGACCGGTTTTCTGGGAAATCAGGCACAAGCTGACCTGATCCGGCAGATGATTGCCGATTTTAAAAAAGAAAATACGCTATACCTTCTGGATCCGGCTATGGGAGACGGGGGCAGAGCCTACGCCACCTGCGGAGAGAAGATCCAGGAAAGCATGCGCAGTCTGGTCACTCTGGCAGACGTGGTCACACCAAACGTGACGGAAGCCTGTATTCTGACCGGCACGTCCTATCGGCCTGATTTTACCCAAAAAGAGCTCTTTCAGATGGCGGAGAAGCTGCTGAATATGGGGCCAAAACAGGTGGTTATCACCGGCATTCCCTGCAAAAGCTTCCTGGGAAATTTATGTATAACCAAAGGAGAGCCTGGCGTTCTCCTGCGTGTAAAAAAAGTCAGCCAATCCCGCCATGGCACCGGCGATATTTTTGCCGCCATCCTGGCCGCCGAGCTGCTGAAACATACCGAAACGTCAAAAAAGCTGGTATTCCGGCAGAAGACGCTGACAGAAGCGGTCAAAAAAGCCTCCGCTTTCGTGAAAAAATGCCTGGCCGTCTCAGACGCCTGCTCTCTTCCCGAACCGGAGGGTGTATGTTTTGAAAAGATTTTATATCAACTAAGGTGATCCGCCGCTTCTACCCTGGTCAGATTTCCAGGTTCTCCCCGGTCAGTCCGATATAGACCTCCGGATCCAGTCCCCCGTCCTGGTGGCCGATGAGCCACTTATTGCGGGCCGCCAGGAGTCTGTCCTCGGTCACTTTTCCTGACCGCAAATGGCTGCTCTCCAGCGGCAGGTTGGTGTCCTTTGGCAGCGCCACCGCTACCTGGAAAGGCTTTCCCTCCGCTCTGCAGGGCGCGTAATGAAGGGTGGTGGCGTATACCTCTACCGCCACACCGGCAGGTACTAAAAAGGCCTCCACTTTCCCGGTATCATAGTGAAAATCCTCCGTGATGTCCTGACGGCTGCCCAGCAGCAGAATAAACTCACCAGTGGACACATTAATCTCACTGTCTCTATGATACTCCAACGCGTTCAGCTTCGTGTTATATCCATTGCAGAAGCCGATCTGAATGGGCATTTCCCCATAATAAATATCAGAAAGCTGCTTTGCCAAAGGTACCGCCTCCAGACTTTCCACGGAGGGCTCATAGACCACTCCCTTCGTCACCGGTGTATCCGCCAGCGCTTCCACCAGCGGTGTGAAATCAAGGTGGCTGATCACCGTGCCGTATTTTTTAAATTCCGGATCTGTTACGTTATAAATTTTCATTTCTGTTCCTTTCCGATTGACCCTTTTCTCCTGTCATCATGATCCTTTTGCTTTTATGAAGTATTTTCGTTATTCATGGGACCTTACGCCCCATAGATCTCAGAATAGCTCTTCTTCAGCGCCGGATACAGCTTTGCGAACTGCCTGTATTTCTCCTCGTAGGCCGCAGCCAGTGCGGGCTCCGGCTGCACCTCATCCACCACTTTCACGATTTTTGCCGCCGCATCTTCCACACTTTCATACACACCGCGGGCCACAGCGGCCAGCATGGCTCCGCCCATGGACGGGCCCTCCTCCACCGCCGGCACCTGAACCGGAATGTTGAACACGTTGGCAATGATCTTTTTCCAGAGAGGGCTCTTCGCGCCGCCGCCGCAGATCTTTGTGGACGCGATACCAATTCCCTGACTCTCAGCCACCTCAAAGGAATCCCGCAGGGCAAAGGCTACGCCCTCCAGCACTGCCTGTGTCATGTCCGCTCTGGTGGTATCCATGCTCATGCCGATAAAGGCACCCCTGGCGCTGGGATCGTTGTGAGGGGACCTCTCCCCCATCAGGTACGGCAGGAAAAAGACCTTATTTTCTCCCAGCTTCCCAATTCCCGCCTGCTCCCCGCCAAAATCCTGGGTGGACAAAATATCCTCCATCCACCATTTATTGCAGGAAGCCGCGCTGAGCATGCATCCCATCAGATGGAAATGGCCGTCCGCGTGCGCAAAAGCGTGCAGCGCGTTATGCGAATCCACCAGGAAATTCTCAGAGGAAATAAAGAGCGTTCCGCTGGTACCCAGGGAGAGATTGCACTGACTGTCTCCCACCGTCCCGGTTCCCACAGCCGCAGCCGCGTTGTCCCCGGCACCTGCCGCCACCACCACGTCGCGGCCAATCTTCAGCCGGTCCGCGATTTCCGGCTTCACACAGCCAATCGCTTCATAGCTTTCAAACAGCCGCGGCAGCATGTCCTCGGAAATCCCGCAGATTTCACACATTTCCTTCGACCATTTTTTATGCTTCACATCTAACAGCAGCATCCCGGAGGCATCGGAATAATCGGTACTGTGAACCCCGGTCAGCCGATAGGCCAGATAATCCTTGGGCAGCATAATTTTTTTGATTCTTTGAAAATTCTCAGGTTCGTTTTTCTTCAGCCATAAAAGCTTGGGCGCGGTAAAACCGGCGAAAGCGATATTGGCCGTATACTTGCTGAGGGTTTCTTTTCCAATGACCTGATTTAGATATTCGCACTCCGCACCTGTGCGGCCGTCGTTCCACAGAATCGCCGGACGAATGACCCGATCGCACTCATCCAGAATCACCAGCCCGTGCATCTGACCGCCAAAGCTAATCCCCGCCACCTGAGATCGGTCCTGCCCCTGAAGCAGTTCCTCAAGCCCCGCCATACTCTGCTCATACCAGTCCTCGGGTCTTTGCTCCGACCAGCCCGCCTTCGGGAAAAAGATCGGGTATTCCCTGGAGACAATCTTCAGAATTTCTCCGCTTTCAGACATCAGTAAAAGCTTCACCGCACTGGTGCCCAGATCGATACCTATAAAATTCATACGTTCCTCCGTTCCGCCGCGGATTTTTGCGGCGCTTCCTCAGGATATTATAGCAAACCCCTTTCCATCAGACAATCATTATTCAGAAAATCTTAAGGAAAACCTTACCTCTCCATGATTGAAAAGACCTGGGAAAACTGCTAAACTAAAAACAGAGTTTTATTCTCCCGGGGCACATATGCCTGGCGGAAGAGCTAAAAGGATACCACGAAATGAAACAAAAAATTTTGACAATCCTGCTGATCCTGGCGCTGACGGCATCCATCTTTGCCGCGGTTCCTGTGGTGGAAAATGAAATACTCACAACCGCCCAGACTACCGCGGTTCCGGCAGAAAAGATCAACATTTCCCAGGACCCCGCGGTTCTGACCCAAAATACAGATTCCATCCCGGAGACGGACGAGCCATCCTCTTCTATTCCCGAGGATGAAGTCCTCACCATTCAGACCAGTACGGAAGCGGTCACAGGCATTGTCCACTATGAAGAGGCTTATCAGGTTCTGGCCATGGTGAATGAGCACCGTGAGGAGGTGGGAGTTGCAGCTCTCTCCTGGGACGAAGACATGAAAGAGGCTGCTCAGATCAGAGCCGCCGAGGCAACCCTCTCCTGGTCACACACCCGGCCCAACGGCCAGGCCTGGTATACTGTCAGTCCTCTTGTCAAAGGAGAAAATCTGGCCAAAGGCTACAACAGCGCCGAGGATGTTTTTGAAGCCTGGATGGAATCAGACGGCCACAGGGAAAATATGGAATGGACCCTGGCCAAGACCATCTATGTGGCCTATTTTGAGACTGCCACCGGCGGGTACTGGGCCATGGAACTGGGCTATTGATCTTTTATTCCAAAAATTATTTTTGCTGTTTAACTTGTATACTAGTTGACAGTTCTGGAGCTGCATGCTATACTGATTTTATCAGGGCAGAAAACATCTTACTTATCGCCTTTGTCATTGAACATCATTTCTCAGGAAAAACAGGAGGGTTACACCATGAAAATGACATTCCGCTGGTACGGTTCAAAGAGCGACAGTGTCACCTTAAGCCAGATCAAACAAATCCCCGGCATGAGCGGGCTGATGGGCTTTCTGGATTACAAAGCGGCCGGGGAAGTCTGGACCGAGGGAGAAATCAAAGCCTACATCGATGAGGTCCATGAGGCAGGTCTGGAATGCGAGGTCATCGAGTCCGTCAACGTCCATGAGGACATCAAGCTGGGACTTCCCAGCAGAGATCAGTACATTGAGAATTACCGCGTCACCATTCGCAACCTGGCCAAATACGGTGTCAAGGTGATCGTCTACAATTTTATGCCGGTGTTCGACTGGCTGCGCACTGATCTGGCCCGGGAAATTCCCGAGGACGGATCCAACAGCCTGTATTTCGATGAAGCGGAGCTTGGAGATATGGGGCCGCTGGACATCGTGCGCAACACCATCGACAACTGCAACGGCTTTTCCCTGCCGGGCTGGGAACCGGAGCGGCTGTCGGAGCTGGAGAAAACGCTGGAGCTGTACAAGTCCGTCACCCCCGATGACCTGCGTGCCAATTACCGCTATTTTCTGGAGGGTATTATCCCCGCCTGTGAAGAATGCGGCGTGGTGATGGCCTGCCACCCGGATGACCCGGCCTGGCCCATCTTTGGACTGCCCCGTATTGCCCACAGCCAGGAGGATTTTGACAAAATCGTAAATCTCTATGACTCCCCCAGCAACACCCTTTGCCTGTGCACCGGGTCGCTGGGCTCCAACCCGGACAATGACATTCCCGCCATCATCCGCCATTTCGGGGAAATGAACCGCATCGGCTGTCTGCATGTGCGCAATATCAAGTATCTGGGACACCATAAATTCCGTGAGGCCGCGCATTTGTCCAACACCGGGGACCTGGATTTATTTGAAATCATGAAAGCTGTTTACGACACCTGTCCGGACACCTATATCCGTCCCGACCACGGGCGTATGATCTGGGGAGAGGTGGGCCGTCCCGGCTATGGACTGTACGACAGGGCTCTGGGCGCCACCTATATCAACGGTCTTTGGGAAGCCATTAACAAGATGAACAGGAGAGATTTGATATGTTAACTTTAAATTATGAAGGAATTCAAAACCGCGCCGGCTGGGCCGACGCCAGCATCTCCCTCCCGGCTTATGACTGGCAGGAAATGTGTGCTGCCACAGCCGCTGCCCCGACCTGGGTGCATTTCGGCGCCGGCAATATTTTCCGCGGCTTCATCGCCGGACTGCAGCAGTCCCTCTTAAACCAGGGACTGACCACCACCGGCATCATTGCGGCGGACACCTTTGATTATGAGATTATTGACAAAATCTACGATCCCCACGATAATATGACCCTGATGGTCAGCCTGCTTCCTGACGGCACGCTGAAAAAAGAAGTGATTGCGTCCATCGCCGGAGGTCTTCGTGCCGGAAATGCCTTCCCTGAGGATCTGGAAAAATTAAAGGAAATGTTCCGCAGCCCTTCTCTGCAGATGGTCAGCTTCACCATCACGGAAAAAGGCTATGCTCTGCAAAATATCAAAGGCGAATTCTTCCCCTTTGTAGAAGCGGATTTTCAAAACGGTCCCACAAACTGCTCCCACGCCATGTCTCTTCTCACCTCGCTGCTTCTGGAGCGATACAATGCGGGCGGTATGCCTCTTGCCTGCGTCAGCATGGACAACTGCTCTCATAACGGGGAGAAGCTGCGCGCCAGCGTTATGACTGTGGTAGAAAAATGGCTTCAAAATGGTCTGATCAACGAAGACTTTGCCCACTGGGTACAGCAGGAAGAAAATGTCTCTTTCCCCTGGTCCATGATCGATAAGATCACTCCACGTCCCGCAAAAATTGTGGAGGAAGCACTCACCGCCGACGGCATTGCCGATATGGCTCCCGTCACCACCGCCAAAAACACGTTCATCGCTCCCTTTGTCAATGCGGAGGAGCCCCAGTATCTGGTGATCGAGGATCGCTTCCCCAACGGCCGGCCCCCGTTAGAAAAAGCCGGAGTATACATGACCGACCGGGACACGGTCAATAACACGGAAAAAATGAAAGTAACCACCTGCTTAAATCCTCTGCACACCGCTCTGGCGGTTTACGGCTGCCTGCTTGGATTTTCCACCATCGCGGAAGAGATGAAGGATCCCCAGTTAAAGACACTGGTGGAAAAGATCGGTTACACAGAGGGGCTGCCCGTGGTGGTGGAT
>JAJQGR010000236.1 GCA_021200345.1 Lachnospiraceae bacterium
GTCTTAAAACATCTCCCACAGCGGTCCCCGTCCCATGAACAGCCTTCCAAACTCCCCGTCGGTCAGAGCGCAGACAGGACGGCTGCGCCACACGCTTTCATTTCCCAACGTCAAAAGAGCATCTCCCCAATCTGTGGAGCACACCGCCAGCCGGAGAGATTCTCTTTCTGTGCGCATTTCCTCCCGGCGCACCATAAAGGGCAGAATCCGGTAAAGCGGATCTTCCCGGCTGATCAGCCATCTCAGGCTGGCCTCTCCACTGCAGCGCTCCAGCCAGGCACAGAAAGCACTGCCATCCAGCTGATATCCGCATTTTCCGCCTGCGGACAGCCATTGAAACACCTGACTGACAAAGGCGTCATAATCGCCAAGAATGGAAAGGGCGATTCTTTTCAGCGCCGCCGCCTCTTCTTTCCCGGCCAGAAGCACCAGATTTCCGGTACCCATTCTGCCGTCGCTCATTTTTCCTCTCAGACTTCGAAGTCCCAGAAAGGCTCCCTGACAGAAAGTCTCCTGCTGTGGATCCTGGGTTCTCTCGCACAAATCCCTCCAGAGCAGATAAAAGCGGTCATAGGACAGAAACTCATCCACCACCGGCGGCGGTCCGCAGGGCCCGTTGACAGCGGGCACCAGCTCCCTCCCCGTGAACCGGGTCAAAAAGAAACCCGCCGAGGAGTGTTCATATGTACAATAAAAATAAATTTCCATACTTTCCTCCCCGACGGGTCTTACAGAATCCCCTGTTCTCAGATTTCCCGCGGATTCTGAATAATATAAAAACCATCCTCCGCAAAATATCCCACATTGCGCTTGATTTTTTTGCGAAGTGTCTCCACCACACCCTCCAGCTGAGGCACAGTGGAAGCTTTAAACATTTTGGAGTCGGCCTGGCTCTTTTTGTCTGCCAGTTCTTTCATTAAAATATATGTCAGAATATAGACCATGGGCTGCTCGCAGAATTTCGGCGTGTAACCCTGCTCGTACTCCCGCAGAAACTCCGGCTTCTGATAAAGGGATACCACCCTGCCGGTCTGGCTGTCCGTGCGGAAATGCACGAAATCAATTCCGCCCGCGGAGAGAATCGGCGTGATGGCCATGGTGCAGCCGTTGATCAGAGCCGGGGTGGACTTCAGATACATTAACAGATCCCTGTAGCCGCAGCCAATGGCGTCCACCAGCTCCTGCATATAATCCCGCCCGCTGACGTTCAGCTGAGGCGTATGAGTCAGGTGATAATATCTCTCACATTTAATAGGTACAAACAGAATCATCCTGTCTCTGATTTCATCCACAGACAGACTGTTTTTAAAGAAATTGGCAATCTCCAGAGGCTTATTGTACTCCTCGTGATAAATTCCATAGCCCTTGTCTGTCATCTTTGCAAACAAGTAAGGAGTGTCAATGGCGATGATGATCACGGAGGACTGGCTGATCAGCGCCTTCACCTGATCCTGGTGATTGTCCGTCAGCCATTCACCGGGAATATCATAGATCGCGAAAGGAATGGTATTTGAGCTCCCTAACGACAGCTGGAAGGAATACTTTTTCATGGCGGAGGTAGGATTGTCGTCCACTTCCACGCGGGTCAGAGGAACGTCAAAATCATTCAGCTTTTCCTGAATCGCCGCTCTCGCCGCTTCCAGCTCTCTCCCCGTCTCTTCGCTTCTGCTGATAGAAAGAGGGGTCCCCGCCAGCGCTTTATTGATTTGTCCATACATGGAGGCCAACACCGTGGTCTTGCCGCAGCGCTTGCCGCCCAGCATCAGTATACTGATTTCCTGTGCCATATGTCATCTCTCCTTTCCGCCCTTATGCCGCATCCCCGAGGAAGTCCTTCAAAACCCCGATCATGGCGTCATAGCTTTCCATCATGCGCTTCACCTGCTCATATTTTACAGCATCCTGTTTCCAGATCAGATTACTGAATTCCAGGAAGAAGGATCCCCAGACACTGGTCATATCATTGATATGCTCATCTGAAATATCGCTGGCAAAGGTCAGTCTGTCATAAAACTCCTCCGCTGCCGCGTAAAACGCCCGGTTCGGCGTATTGTACAGCCTGGAAAGATGAAACCTCAGTTCGTCCTCTATAACAGACATTCTGGACGTTAAGTAAAAATTGATGGCATAGCCCAGCCCCTGCTTTTTGAAATTGATCTCCGGCTGAGCGTACTCGTCACAGATGGGATTGATAATATAAAGCTGGCGGCGCACCTCCTGAATCAGCTGCGCCCGGGTATTGAAATTAAACTGGTAGAGGAACTGGAAGCCTTTTCTGATCTGCTTATATTGCTCATTGCCGTCCAGCAGCTGATTCATCACATCTTTCAGCCACTCCACCATGTCAACCTCTTCCTCCTCCGGATCCGGCTCCTCCTCTTTCTCCGTCAGCTGGCGCAGCTCTCTGTAGAGCACCTCCACCAGGGAATTTTTGAAACGGCGGTTTTCTTTCTCCAGCACGTCGTCGATGGCGATAAAACGGTCTGTGATCTCATTTCTCACATAATGAAGCATCAGGGTCCACATATCGCCGGGCAGAAGCTGCCCGTTCTTCTTGCTGATCTCATCGATGGTCTCCGCGGAAGGAATGATGCTGTCCAGGTTGTTGATAATCTTCTGCACCTCCGCGCCCAGCAGGGAGTTATTCTCCTCCTTTTTCTCTCCCCAGTCCGCCACAATCTCACTTAAGGAAGCAGACATGCGGCTGAAGCAGTCGGAACCTTTCTTGAAGGCCTCCACACCCCCGGGGTTGGCGGCATTGACGGATTTAAAATTCGGAAGCTCCTCTAAAAAGCAGCGAATCTCATTGCGGACCAGCTCTTCTTTAACGTCTATGGCCTTAACATACTCCGCGTCTATTTCATCCATATTATGCAGCAGCGTCTGAAGCATGGGAATCAAAAACTCATCACGAACCTGTTCCTGGTCACTGGAGTCCACAATTTTACTGCCCGCAATCACCCACCCGTACTTCACCAGATCCTCACGAAAGGCAGCTACCACATTATCATTTTGTCCCTTGTAGTGATTGACCAGATAAAACAGCCACTTGCCGGTATCCCGCTGTCTGAAGTGATCCCTCAGGCTGGTGTACAGATCCTGGTCTCCGGTCTGCACACTGCGGTCTGGTCTTGTCACCACAATGGCGGCGTCACACTCTCTGTCAACGGTATTCAGCATAGCCTCCTCAATGCCATACTGTGTGGAGCCCAGTCCTACCGTATCCACCAGACGCACCCTGCCCACATCCGCAAAGAACGGACAATAAATATCCGCCCTGGAAACAGCCAGATATTTAAAGTAAAACTCCGCCTCCGGATCATCGCTGCTCTTGCCGTTATTCTGCGCAACAAAGGTTTTGATCAATGTCTTGTCCGTAAGGGTCAATGGGGATGAACCAAACAGATCCCTGATTTCCTCGAAATTATCACAGATATTGCTCAGATACTTCAGCGCAACCGCCTGACCGGCATCACCCTCTTTCATTTTCAACTTGAAAATCTGGACAGGGATATAAGGAATATCATCAAACTCCAGCGGATTGTTCCGCAGATAATCCGGATCCAGCGTATTGATATACGGTCTGACTATATCCACAAGATCCGATGGCTGCCGGAACGTAATGACCGCCCTGACGCTTCCTTTCGGAATTTTGGGATCATTCCAGATGACAGATGTGGCGCCTGTACAGGAGGTACCATTGTAGGCAGGAATGATTTCATTTTCCAGATTTCCAATCGACTGAAGAAGGCGGCTCTTTCCCTGACCCTCTTTGCCAATGGTGGCGATGCTGATGTAGTCCCTGTCAAAGCGCTTGATTCCATCGTCCATATTCTTGATGAGCTCCGTCATGCTGCGCAGAACGCCTCTTAAATTAATGCTGCTCACAGCCAGCTCATATTCCTTTCTCAGCGCTTCATCTGAAATGTTGCCGACCGTGCCAGTCAATTCTATAAATGAAGTGTTTACTTTTTTCTTCAGCTCCTCCATCCGGGCTTTGCGCTGTTTCAGATCTTCACCCTTCTCCGCACGGGCCGTGATAATGTCATCAATCTGAGCTTTCACTTTCTTGTACTGTTTCTCATTGTAATCACGTTGCTCCGCACTCATTTCCTCATAATCAATACCGCCCATCTGCTCCGCCATACACCTTGCCTCCTTTGTGTAATCCCATATCTGTTTTAGTGTAGCACATTATTACTCCCCCTAGCAATCACTTTTTCCGCATTTTTCAGTATAATTTCGCGAAAAAAAGAGCCGGAACAGTCTGCTCCGACTCCTTTTGAAAAAGAGACTTTCAATATGAAAATGATCACTGTATCCGTTCAGTCAAACACCGACGTTTCCACGCTTTCCGCTTTATTGGCTAAAAGCCAGGACATGGTATTGCGCCAGATGGACGCCGGATAGGTGCCTCCGGCCATTCCCTCCACCGTGGTATTATCGTCTGTTCCCACCCACACGGCGATGGTATACTGATCCGTAAAGCCGCAAAACCAGCCGTCGGCGCTGATCTGTGTGGTGCCGGTCTTTCCCGCGGCGTGTTCCGAGGAATAGGTCTCCCACTCCATGGATCTGGCGGTGCCAAAGGTAATCGTACCCTCCAGAATCTGCGCCATCTGCCTGGCCGTATCCTCCAAAAAGACCTGAACTGCCTCCGCCTGGCTGTAAATCTCCTTTCCCTCCGCGTCTAAAACAGAAAGCAGACAGTCCGGTTGGGTATAATAGCCAAACCCCGGGAAAGCAGAATAAGCGCCCGCCATTTCCAGTGTGTTGGTGCCGTAGGTCAGGCCTCCCAGGGCAGCGGAAAGGGTGTCATCCTGGCAGGACAGATGATTGAGTCCCAGCTTTCTGGCATAGGACAGGCCCACCTGAGGTGTGATTTTATTATAAAGGTAAACGGCACAGCCGTTGTAGGAATAAGCCACCGCGTTTGCCAGAGAATAGGCCGTTCCCGTCATGGTATCCGCCCCTTTTGTCCCCGCGTTATAGTAATCGTATGCGGTCTGGACGTCGATATTATATAAGGTAGAACTGGCCGTATAACCATTGTCCAGGGCCGGACCATAGACCAGGATCGGTTTGATGGCGGAGCCGGGCTGACGGGTGGACTGAAAGGCCCGGTTAATGCCGTAATTGTTTTCCAGATCATACTGGGAGCGTCCGCCGCTGATGGCAATGACCTTATGGGTCAGGTTGTCGATCACCGTCGCCGAGCCCTGCAGATTATAAACCCCATCCGAGGTCAGCCCGGTATCAAAGGAAAGCAGACTGTCAATATGGGTCTGCAGAACCTTCTGCGTGTCCGGCTGAATGCTGGTGTAAATGCTGTATCCCCCGGTATAAAGCTGATCCTTCGCCTCGGAATAGGCCTCATTGTAGGATTCCCAGTAGGACTCATATTCCTCATCCGTCTGAAATTCATTGACAAATTCAAAGCCGTTCAGCTCCATCAGATATTCCGCGGCGCAGTAGATGGCGTAGCTGATGGTATCGTCATAGTCCGCGTCGATGGTATTGTACTGAAGATTGATGGTGGAGCGCAGCGCCTCATGGTACTCGCTGTCGGTAATATACCCCTCCTCATACATGCTCTGCAAAATCAGCTTCATCCTGGAAACCGCGTTCTCCGGGTAGGTCCAGGGGTTATAGTACTCCGGCAGATTGGGAATGCTGCACAGATAGGCAATCTCTCCTAACGTCAGCTCCTGGGGCGTCTTTCCCAGATAACAGTAGGCCGCGTCAGTGATGCCGTAAATTCCGTTGGCAAAGCAGCACTGGTTCACATACCACTCCATGATCTGCTCCTTATCATATTTTTGTGTGACAAAATATGACATAATGATCTCTTTTACCTTACGGGCAATGGTCTTCTCGGAGCTTAAATAGGTCAGCTTGACCAGCTGCTGGGTGATGGTGGAGCCTCCCTGGTTGAACTCACCGGTGGTCAGGTAGGACCATCCGGCTCTGAGAATGGCTTTCACCTCAAAGCCGTCATTTTTCCAGAAGGTCTTGTCCTCAATGGCTACAAAAGCGTTGATGATATTCTCCGGGATCTGGTCGTACTGGATATAATTCTGAGAGGAATCCGCGCTCAGCGTGGTCATCAGATCCCCGTTGGCGTCGTAGATGTAGCTGGTCTGGTTTAAGCGAAAATCCTCTTCCGTGGATTCCTCAATGGTTTCCTTCGCGCTCTGGTACATGGCGCCAAGGGAGGTCCCCAGAACGCTCTCCGAATACTTATACAGAAGAATGG
>JAJQGR010000125.1 GCA_021200345.1 Lachnospiraceae bacterium
GGCCACGACCCACTACAGCGAGCTGAAGATTTACGCCCTTTCCACTGAGGGCGTGGAGAACGCCTGCTGCGAATTTGACGTGGAGTCCCTGCGCCCCACCTACCGGCTGCTCATCGGCGTCCCCGGCAAGAGCAACGCTTTCGCCATCTCCTCCCGCCTGGGGCTTCCCGATTTTCTCATCGAGGACGCGAGAAAACAGATCGGCGTCCAGGATCAGAATTTTGAGGACGTGATCGCGGAGCTGGAGAACAGCCGAAGCGCCCTGGAGAAGGAGCAGCTGGAGATCGCCCGCTACAAGGAGGAAATCCGAAAGCTGCGCAACGCCCTGCAGAAAAAGCAGGATCGCATCGACGAGCGAAAGGACAAAATCCTGAAGGAAGCCAACGAGCAGGCCGCGGCCATTCTCAGGGACGCCAAGGAATACGCCGACGAGACCATGAAAAATTTCCAGAAATTTGGCAAAACCAACATTTCTGCCCGGGAGATGGAAGCCCAGCGGACCCAATTGCGCGAGAAGCTCAACGCCGCGGAGGAAAGCTCCCGCCCGCAGGCTCCCAAACCCAGGAAAAAGGTCAAAGCCGCGAAGCTGCATATCGGCGACCGGGTCCGGGTTCTGAGCCTGAATCTGGAAGGAACCGTCAGCACGCTCCCCAACGCGAAGGGGGATCTGTTCGTGCAGATGGGCATTCTCCGCTCCCAGGTCAATGTGAGCGACCTGGAATTTCTCGGGGAAGCCGAGCAGCCCAAATCCGCCGCCTCCGCTTCGGGAAGCGGCAGGATCAAAATGTCCAAATCCGCCTCGGTCAGCACGGAGATCAACCTGATCGGCATGACGATCGACGAGGCGATGCCCGTCCTGGACAAGTATCTCGACGACGCTTATCTGGCGCATCTGCAAAGCGTCCGTATCGTCCACGGCAAAGGAACCGGTGCGCTGCGCAATGCCGTCCACGATCATCTGCGGCGGCAGAAATACATCGCGGACTATCACCTCGGTGAATTCGGCGAAGGGGACGCCGGCGTTACGATCGCTGCGTTTGAGTGAAACTACTTTATAAGAACAGGAGGAGCCTGACATGAGCACAAAACAGAAAATTCTGATCGTAGACGATGATGATAACATCGCGGAGCTGATCTCTCTGTATCTGACCAAAGAATGCTATGACACCCGCATTGTCTCCGACGGCGAAGCCGCTCTGGAAGAATTTGAGAGCTACCGGCCGAACCTGGTTCTGCTGGATCTGATGCTTCCCGGCATTGACGGCTATCAGGTCTGCCGGGAGATCCGGGCTGTTTCCTCCACACCGATTATCATGCTCTCCGCCAAGGGAGAGGTTTTTGACAAGGTGCTGGGGCTGGAGCTGGGTGCCGATGATTACATGGAAAAACCCTTTGATTCTAAAGAACTGGTGGCCAGGGTTAAGGCGGTGCTGCGCCGCTGTAAGCCTGTGCTGAAAGAGGAGCCGCAATCGGATGTCAAAATGGTGTCCTACCCTGACCTGACCATCAGCCTGACCAATTACTCCGTCACCTACATGGGCGCCAATATTGATATGCCACCCAAGGAGCTGGAGCTGCTCTATTTCCTTGCCTCCTCACCAAACCACGTTTTTACCAGAGAACAGCTTCTGGATCAGATCTGGGGCTATGAGTACATGGGCGACACCAGGACAGTGGATGTTCATATCAAACGTCTGCGGGAAAAAATCAAGGATCACCCCAACTGGGGCATCACCACCATCTGGGGTATCGGCTATAAATTTGAGACAAGACCTTAGAGATCTGCCATACTCACGGCGGTTTCCGGGGGCTTCATTGGGGAGGCACTATGCGTCGGCGCAGCATTTATTGGACCTTTTTACTGGGATATGTGATTTACGGTGTTTTTGCCTATCTGGCCATTTCTTTTTTCATGCCGGAGGTTCTGACCCGTTATTTTGAAAAAAAACAGGCCTCCGCTCTGTATCAGGAGGCCACAATGATTGCGGATACTTACGCCTCCAAGCTCTATACCAGTGAGCTTTCCCTGGAAAGTGTCAAGGCGCAGCTGGATACCTTTTCCGCTTTTTCCAATGCCGAGATCTGGATTTTAAACCCCAGCGGCCGCATGGTACTCAATTCCTCTCTGGTTATGGATGTGGACGACGTTATTATTGTGGAAGATTTTGACACCTCCTCCCTGGCAGGCAATTATTACACTACAGGAACCTTTTTCGACTATTTCGGGGAGGACCAGCTCAGTGTTCTGGCGCCGATTACCACAGAGGATAACTACCAGATTAACGGCTATGTGGTCATTCATTATCCCTACTCCAATATCATCCAAAGCTACAATGATATGCAGGGATTTATGTTCCTGATGTTCGTTATTCTTCTTGCCCTTTCCCTGATCATTCTTCTCTTTTTTACATTCTATGTCTATATTCCTCTGCGCAGGATTACCACGGCCACTGAGCAGTACGCCTCCGGTAATTATCATTATGAACTGCAGCCAGAGAGCAACGATGAGCTGGGCTATCTGGCCGCCATCCTCTCCTATATGGCCGGGGAAATCGCCCGATCGGAGGATGATCAGAAAAAATTTATTGCCAATGTGAGCCACGATTTTCGCTCACCCTTAACCTCCATTCAGGGCTACCTCCAGGCCATGCTGGACGGCACCATTCCTCCTGAACTTTATGAGAAATATCTCCAGATCGTACTCAATGAAACCAAACGCCTGACCAAGCTGACCAACTCCCTCCTGCAGTTAAATAATCTGAACACAAAAGGGATGCTGCTGGAGCGCACCAATTTTGACATTAACGCCGTCATCCGGAATGTGGCCGCCTCCTTTGAAGGGACCTGTAGGGAAAAAGACATTCATTTACAGTTGATTCTGACCGGAGAGGAGCTTTATGTAAACGCTGACATTGAAAAAATCCAGCAGGTGCTCTACAATCTGCTGGATAACGCCATCAAATTCAGCCATCAGCATTCCAATATTCAGATTGAGGCCACGGAGAAGAAAAATAAGCTCTATGTTTCCGTGAAGGATCACGGCATAGGAATTCCCAAGGAGGAACTGAGCCTGGTCTGGGAGCGATTTTATAAATCTGACAATTCCCGGGGTAAGGACAAAAAAGGGACCGGTCTGGGTCTTTCCATCACGAAAGAGATCATCCGGTCTCATGGAGAGCATATTAATGTTATCAGCACGCTGGGAACAGGTACGGAGTTTGTGTTCACACTGCCGGTAGCGGAGGAGGAGTAACTTACTCTTTCCAGTGCAGATGATGCAGCTCCCCCATCGCCTCAAAACCTGGAAACCCCTGCTGACGCAGCGCCTCATACAGCACAATGGCTACGGAATTTGACAGATTCAGGGAGCGAATCCTGGGAAGCATGGGAATGCGGACACAGCTTTCCTCGTGCTCTATCAGAATTTCCTCCGGAATCCCCGCGCTTTCTTTGCCGAACATGAGGTAGTCATCCGGCCCAAATACGACCTCGGTATATGCACGCCGGGCTTTGGTGGTAGCGTACCAGATCTTTGCATCCGGATGCCTCTCTGTAAATTCCTGAAAATTCATGTAACGATATACTTCCAGATGTTCCCAATAGTCCATGCCCGCGCGCTTCAACAGTTTTTCATCCAGCCGAAATCCCAATGGTTCAATCAGATGCAGACTGCTTCCGGTGGCCACGCAGGTACGGCCGATATTGCCGGTATTCTGCGGAATCTCCGGCTGATGTAGAATAATATTCATGCCTTTTCTTTCTGCTCTTCCCGAAGCTTTTCTATGAAATGTCCCAGCCTGCCGATAGCAACTTTCAGATTTTCCAGAGAATAAGCGTAGGAAATGCGGATAAAGCCCTCCCCTGAAGCGCCGAAAGCTGTACCCGGCACAACCGCTACCTTCTCTTCCTCCAAAAATCGTGTGGCAAACTCATCACTGGTCATCCCGAATTCTTTAATGCAGGGGAAAACATAAAACGCGCCGTAAGGCTCAAAGCACTGAAGTCCCATCTCCCGGAATGTATGTAGCAGATAGCGTCTGCGCTGATTATACGCCATACGCATCTCCTCCACGTCATCCTCTCCGTTTTTGAGAGCCTCCACAGCCGCATACTGGCTGGTGGTAGGAGCGCACATAATGGCAAACTGGTGGATCTTGGTCATCTGTTCAATAATGGGCGCCGGGCCGCAGGCATACCCCAGGCGCCAGCCGGTCATGGCAAAGGCCTTGGAAAAGCCGTTGATCAGCACGGTTCTCTCATACATGCCCGGGATCTCCACGATAGACACATGCTCGCCCTTATAGGTCAGTGCGGCATAGATCTCGTCGCTGATCACATACAGATCATGCGCCTCAATCACTTTGGCAATGGCCTCCAGATCCGCCCTCTCCATAATTGCCCCTGTGGGATTATTGGGGAAAGGAAGAATCAGAATTTTCGTTTTTTCCGTAATCTTCTCTTCCAGCTCTTCCGGCGTCAGTCGGAATTCGTTCTCCTCTTTCAAATCAATAATCACGGGCTTTGCCCCGGCAAGAACAGCACAGGGCTCATAGGAAACATAACTGGGCTGCGGAATCAGCACCTCATCTCCCGGCTCACACATGGCCCGCAGACCAATATCAATGGCCTCGGAACCTCCCACTGTTACCAGAACCTGATGATTATAATCATAATTGACATGATTGTGACGTTGATGGTATCGGGCGATCTCCTGCTTGAGTTCTTTCAGGCCGGCATTGGATGTATAAAAGGTTCGGCCTTTTTCCAGAGAATAAATGCCCTCCTCCCTGATATGCCAGGGCGTGTCGAAATCCGGTTCCCCCACTCCCAGAGAAATGGCGTCTTTCATCTCACTCACAATGTCGAAAAATTTCCTGATGCCGGAGGGCTTGATATCTACCACGGTCTTGCTTAAAGGATCTCTCATGGTGTAATCAACTCCCTTTCATCTTCAACTTTCTCCAGGATCGTACCGTGATCCTTATACTTTTTCAGGATAAAATGTGTGGCTGTGCTCAATACACTGTCCAGCGTGGAAAGCTTCTGGGACACAAAGGCCGAAACCTCTTTCAGTGTCTTTCCCTCCAGACTGACCAGCAGATCATAGCCGCCGCTGATCAGATACACCGCATGCACCTCCGGATAGCGGTAAATACGCTCCGCCACACTGTCAAAGCCCTGTCCTCTCTGTGGTGTCACCCTCACCTCAATCAGGGCGGATACCCGCTCCCGGGAGGTTTTATCCCAGTTGATCAATGTATGATAGCCGCAAATCACGCCCTCAGCCTCCATGGCTGCCATCTCATTGACTACATCCACTTCCTCCACGCCCAGAATCACAGCCAGCTCTTTGGTATCAATGCGGCTGTTTTTTTCAATAATGCTTAATAACTCTTCTCTCATACACTTTCCCTCAATTTTGCTTTCCTATTTTTTCAATCTCATCCGTCCGTGGTCTGTCGATAAATCGTCTCTCCACGCCCTTTGATGTGCGGAACAGCACAACCTTGTCATTGGATTCTGTGATCTGTCCAATGATTTGCGCCGGAATCTGCGCCGCCTTTAATTTTTCCACAAGCTCCGGCCCCCGCTCTGTCACCATCAGCAGTGCGCCGCCGGACAAAAGCCCATAAGGATTCAGTCCGAAAATCTCACAGGTTTCTATCGTCTCCTGTTTCACAGGAATCCTCTGTAAATCCAGGGTCAGCCCCACGCCGACGTCCTCCGCCAGCTCCCAGGCCGCCCGCAGGATTCCTCCCCCTGAAACATCGTGCATTCTGCATACTCCAAATCCGGCGGCAATTTCCGCCTCCGGCCATACGGACAGATCCTTTTCAAAATCAGCCATCTGGCGAACCATCCTGGCAGGAAAACGCTCCGACACCTCCCGCGGATGCTCCCGCACAATTCTGGCCGTCCCCTGAAGTCCAATCCATTTGCTCATCACAATACTCATGCCCTGACAAAGCGGTTTTTCCTGAAAACCCTGCTCCATTCCAAGGGCCGTGACGGATACCAGGGCAGCTTTCAGCCCCTCCTCTGCCGCGGTATGGCCCCCGAGAATACAAATGTCGCAGGCATCCGCATACTCCTGCGCCTCCCGCATGTATTCACCCAGTCGGGGCTCCTCCACTGTTGTGGGAAGAAGCAGAGTGATCACAGCTGCCTGCGTCCTGACGCCCTGGCAGGCCAGATTATTGGCCGCGTTACAAAGCGCCTCCCTGATCACCCCCGGAT
>JAJQGR010000286.1 GCA_021200345.1 Lachnospiraceae bacterium
GAATTTTATCTGGTGACGGTTTACACACCCAATTCCCAGGACGGGCTGGCCAGGCTGGATTATCGTATGCAGTGGGAGGATGTCTTTCGCGCATACCTGAACGGGCTGGCAATGCAAAAGGGCGTCATCGTCTGCGGCGACATGAATGTGGCCCATCAGGAGATTGACCTGAAAAATCCAAAGACCAATCGCAAAAATGCCGGCTTTACCGACGAGGAACGGGGTAAGATGACAGAGCTTCTGGACAGTGGTTTTGTGGACAGCTATCGCTATTTTTACCCGGACACAGAAGGAGTGTACAGCTGGTGGAGCTATCGCTTCCGTGCCCGGGAGAAAAATGCCGGATGGCGTATCGACTATTTCCTTGTGTCGGAGAACGCCAGAGAGAGGATGAAAAGCGCGTCCATTCATACAGAAATTTACGGCTCGGATCACTGCCCGGTGGAGCTGTGCTGGGAATGAGCTACATATCTCTGATGGCCAGTGCCACCTGAATGGGAAATAAATCCTCCGCTGTTTTCAAGGGTGAATGTAACAGTTTCCTCAGCTTCTGCAGCTGATAGTTGACGGTATTGCGGTGGACATACAGCTCCTTCGCGGTGCCGTCCAGGCTTCGGTCATTATGAATATAGGCCCGCAGAAGCTTCATATATTCATGTCCCTGCATATCGAACCGCTCCACCTCTCCCAGAATTTCATCCGCATAGGAGGAGAGCACTTCCTCGTCAGTGATGGAAAAGAGGAGTCTGTCAAAGCCCATTTCATTGAAATCAATAATGGTCTGCTTCTTGTGCACCGCCATTTTCATCGCTGTGGTGGCGCGCTGGAAGCTTTTATACATTTCTCTGATTCCCATGACTTTCTGGCCCACGCCGATATAAATATCGTGGTTGACCAGCAATTCCCTGTAAGCGTCCGCAATCACGTCCAGCACGTGATCTGATAATTCCGGAGTGGTATGGTTGAGGATCACCAGCTGCAGATTTTCCAGAGTCACAATTCCGATATGCAGCTGGGCGTTTCCCAGCCTCCGCTTCATGCGTCTGAGTCTGGTTTCCAGCCAGTAGTCCATGGAGGAGGGCAGGTCGAAGTCTCCCTCCGAATTTGGGGCCGATCCCTTTTTAAAACGGGAGCAAATGGTGATCACCAGAAAATCCGCTTCCAGGTCATAATAAGTAGAGAGAATGTCCTGATAGTTTTCCGGGGCATTGTGCCTTAAAATGGCGTCCCGGACGGCCTGGTCGTGAATCAGACTTTCCTGACGTTTATTCATGATGGTAATACATAAGGTCTGAATCATTTCCGTAATGTGGATTTCCCAGGGCATGGTCAGCAGCGGGAAATCCTTTTCATCACAAAAATCCAGCACCGGCTGCGGAATATCAAAGACATACATCCCCACATTGACGATGAGCCCGGCCGCGTGCCGTTCATACAGGCTTTTCACGATTTCGAAAAGCCAGCCGGGCTGCTCAGATTGGCGCCGCCCCGTGGTTACTGCCAGCTCCGCACCATGAAAATAAGGAATGATATATTCGTCCTCCAGCATATAGATCCAGTTGACGATGTTGGTGGATCCGTTTTCACCGGCGCAGAGGCTCAGCTGAAAGGGATTGTTGTTATCAGCACACAAGTGTCTTAGAGAGACGGACATTTCAAATACCTCCGGAAAAAATGAAATTTTATTTTGTGCTCATAGCACAAATTATAGCACATATCTTTGAACTTATCTACCATTTACTTCCATAAATCCTGAGATATAATGAAATTACAAAACAAAAACAAATGAGAACAAAAATCCAATTTGTCTTTCAGGAAAAGACAAACTGAGCAGAGATAGAAGGAGGCTGATGATATGTATAATTTAAACATGATGGATAATTTCAGCGTAAACGAAAGAAAGTATGAGATGCCGGACTGGATGATGAAGGAAGGCCTGTATAATTGTGAAGGTTTCACCGCCGATTATTACAGGAGCCTGTTCTCAAAAGCCGTCAACAGGCTGATGTTCTGGAGATAAACTGATTTCAGCAATGCTCCAATCTTTAGATAATACACTCAAAAGCGGTTTTCATGCGGCGTTTCTCTCGCTGGTCGTATGGAAGCCGCTTTTGCGTGCGGCGTGTTCAAGGTCATTGAGCGAATCCGCAAAAATGTCCAGTATATGCTTGCAAAATCTTTACAGAGGGGATATAATTCTACTGTACAAAAATGCGTAAACACGTAAAAATGTCCAGCCGGAGGATTCGCATATGGTCATTAAGAGAGATTTATATTTGAATAAGCTTATCAGCAAGAAGCATAACGGTCTTATCAAAGTAGTTACCGGTATTCGCCGCTGTGGGAAATCATATCTGCTGTTCCAGCTTTTCAAGGCGCATCTTCTGGAAGAAGGAACAGATAGAAAGCACATTATTGAAATAGCCTTTGATGCTTTTGAAAATAAATGTTATCAGGACCCATATGTACTGATGCCGTATCTGAAAGAGCAGATCACTGACGATAAAATGTATTATGTGCTTCTCGATGAGGTACAGCTGCTTGAAGAATTTGAATCCGTCTTGAACAGTCTTATCCGGATGGAAAATGTGGATGTGTACGTCACCGGCAGCAATGCACGTTTCCTTTCCAAAGATGTCATTACAGAGTTTCGGGGCCGCGGCGATGAAGTCCGTATGTATCCACTTAGTTTTTCTGAATTTATGTCTGTTTATTCCGGCAGCAGGCAGGATGGGTGGAACGAATATATGCTATATGGCGGGCTGCCGCTTGTGCTTTGCTTTCAGACTTCGGAGGAGAAAATCCAGTTTCTCAAATCCCTGTTTGAAGAAACATATATTTCGGACATAGTGGGACGTCATAAAGTCCGCAACCGCTCTGAACTGGAAGAGCTACTAAATATTTTGGCCTCCGGGATCGGATCGCTGACGAATCCGTCAAAATTATCTGCAACCTTTAAGAGTGTGAAGCAGAAAACAATCAGTAAGACAACGATTGGGAACTATATTGATTATTTTTGTGATTCCTTTCTGATCGATCGCGCTGTCCGATATGACATCAGAGGACGAAAGTACATTGATACTCCCGTAAAGTATTATTTCACCGATATGGGACTTCGAAATGCCCGATTGAATTTCCGGCAGCTGGAAGAAACGCATACCATGGAAAATATTATTTTTAATGAGCTGAAAATTCGCGGTTTCAATGTGGATGTAGGAGTAATTGTGCAAAATGGTACGGATTCCAACGGCAGCCATATTCGTAAACAGTTGGAAATTGACTTTATCTGCAATAAAGGCTTCAGACGTTTCTATATTCAATCAGCGTATGCAATACCGGATCAGACAAAGATGGAGCAGGAGCAGCACTCTCTTATGCTGACAGGCGACGCTTTCAAGAAGATTATCATCACCAGAGAAACTCCGGCTCCTTATTATAATGATAATGGTGTTCTTGTGATGAGCATTTATGATTTCCTGTTGAATCCAAACAGTCTTGAACAATAGGATGTCCGGGGTTTGACACCTTAACCAATTTTTAAAAGGAAAGGGGAAAATATGGATTATGAATTTACCGGGTATAGCGAGAATATGTGGAACATTCGCTGGCAGGACGGCTTTGAAAAAGAGATTGAAGGCAAAGGAATCGCTGAGCAGTTGCATTGTTACGGCTGGAGCAAATTTGAGAATCTGACCAGAATTCCTTATACCGAATTGGAGGCTCATATCAGAGCAGAGCGCCTGGAAAATTATGTGGAGCCGTTTCAGGAGAACCGTTTGATTATGCAGGATGGACTTGTTGTCGGCGTGTTGGTAGGATATTACCGCGTGAAATATATTCTTCCTTATATGGGATATGTCTATGCATCTTCCTCAGACAACAATGGTGCCGGATATAAGGAGAGGGAATGGAGCAAATACCTCATCTGCCTTCCGCTTTCCCATACTTTGTGGGAGTAATCCTCTGCCCTGTGATTCTGACATAGGCATACACGGACACAGAAAACAGTGCTTGCGTGAGCGGGGCTTTAATATATGGTTCAAACCTGATAAGCGATCGGAATCTGGTTATTCAGAGAGGGAGAGAGTTATGAAATCGGTATTTATTTCCAGTACATTTAAGGATATGCAGGCGGAGCGTGATTACCTGCATGAGAAAATCTTTCCGCGGCTTCGGCGTGTGATCGGCGAGTATGGGGAGGACATCCAGGAGTTGGATCTGCGCTGGGGCGTGGACACTATGGAGATGTCTGAGGAAGAGAGCGGCCATCAGGTGCTGCGCGTCTGCATCGACGCGATCGACCGCTGTAGGCCGTTTATCGTTGTACTGCTCGGGGAGCGCTACGGATGGATCCCGGAGACATCGCTGGTGGAATCGCTGCATGATGAGCGGGTGGATCGCTGGTATGAGAGGGAGATGAGTATCACAAATCTCGAAATCCGGTACGGTGCTTTGAACGAGGATGAGACATTACGCAGATGTGTGTTTTGCTTTCGAAGTCCGGATGTGATCAGCCGGATCGATGAGACGCATCGTCCTCTTTATGATGCGGAGAGCCCGGTGCACAGGGGAAAGCTGGATGCGCTGAAGGACCAGATCCGGGCGAAAAAGGACGCTGCGATCCTGGAGTACGACGCCGGGTGGGACGAAACGCTTGGCTGTATCACCGGGCTGGAAGAGTTCGGTGAAGCTCTGTATGAGACACTTTCCTCCATGATCCGGGAGGAGTTCGCCGGGCAGACTGCGCGGACTCCGATGGAGCAGATGAAGCGCAATATGGCGCGGATGAAGGAACAGTATCTGTCTACCTATGTGCCCAGACAGCAGGAGGAAGCGGTGCTTTTGACCAGATTGGGTACATACCACAGGCATTTCATAGGTAGCAGGCTAAAATCGGTAGAAAACTCGCTTTTTGTATATTCGAGGATATATCTTCTCGGCGAAGCCGGAAGCGGAAAGAGCGCTCTTATGGCCGCTATGGCTCGACATCTGGAGGAAGCCGGACGTGACACGGTCCTGTATTTTGCGGGCGGACAGGGATGCCGGACAGTCAGCACGCTGAAAGACTTTATGATCTTTCGTCTTGAGGAGATTCTGAATATTCCGCATGAGACGGATTATGCAAGCAGGGACAGCCGTCTGAGTGCTTTGTCGGCAAAAGCGGCGGATCGGGATATTTATTGTCTGATTGATGGGCTGGATCAGCTGTATCCGGATTACGACAGAATGTTTTTTGACATTCTTGGGCTCTGCCCGAACCTGTGTTATCTTATGTCGGCCCTGCCGGATTTTCCTGTTCTGAAAGTGACGGACCGGTTCCCCGATTATTATATGGTTACGGAAGATGAGGAAAGCCGGAAGTCCAGAATTCTAGAAGAACTTACAATACCGATGCGTACTCTGGGAGGAATGCAGCGGCGGGAAATCATACAGAAAACCTCCGCAAAACGTGGAAAAAAATTAAGTCAGGGTATTGTAGAACTGATTTTGCAGAAAACAGGCACAGATAATCCGCTGTATCTTACTATGCTTCTGCAGCGCCTTTTTATGATGGATCAGCAGGAATTTGAAGCCGCGGAGGCCCTGTCGCCGGGGATGGAGGGGTTGTATCAGTACATGGAAAGTCTTCTGAATGAGATGCCGGATGCCCCGGAAGATATGGCCGTTTATCTGCTGGACACAACAGGGAAACGTTTTGCTTCCGACTCGTTTCGAACGACTCTGATGCTGCTTGCCGTATCTGATTATGGCCTGACAGAGCGGGATCTGGAAGGGCTGTTTGAAACAGCGAAGATTCCTTTCTCATTGATACAGTTTCAACAGATCGTTTCTTATCTTTATGACGCTTTCACGGTCAGTGAGAACGGCAAATGGATGTTTGGGCATCGCCTGTTTCAGGAAGCGGTGTTACAGCGGATGACTGAGGAGGATACGGCATTTGTCAGTGAGATGCTCCTGGCTCGAAGTGAACAGGATGATCACTTCTTTGAGACGGAAGGCTATGTCTATGTGCTTAAGGCAAAACACTCTGCGGGAACCCGGGTGATCGCAAAAGCGAAGGAATGGACGACATTTCAGGAGGTCAGGGATCTTATCGGAAAACTTGTTGCGGAGGATGCCGGATATTCCCGTTATTTTAAGGAGATAACAGATCAGGCGCAGCCGGACATGGCGGCTGAGTTCTGGCTGGGTTTCAATTATTATGAT
>JAJQGR010000140.1 GCA_021200345.1 Lachnospiraceae bacterium
GAGCGGAGGCACAGCGGATAAGAATGCTTGCTTCCATGAGGGATCAGGTTCAGATCGGCTCTGAGGCCAAAGCTTACAATCTGTCTTTTTTCCTGCAGGAAGGGCGGGATTCATATAACAGGGAGCTGATGGAAGGGGCCACCGCCCAGGGACCTGTCAGTGCCGCTGCGTTCAGGGAATGTGTCCGCCAGATCATGGGAATGGAGCTGGGGAACCTGGATTTCAGGACAGACCAGTCGGTTGTGGCCCTAAGCGCAAAGCTGGAGGAAATTTCCGGCAAGACCCAGGCCATGTTCCGGATGCTGCAGCATGATCCGGAGCTGAAAGATCTGTTGGTTGAGGACGACAGGACGGACCTGGAGGCCAAACTGGAGCAGGCGTTTTATATCTCCAATTATTATGAGCTGAGAAAGAAGATCATTACCAATTCTCATTACCGCACCCATCGAAACTCAGAGATCTCCGACACCTTTGACAGGAGAGACACGCCGGAGCAGAGAAATCTGACGTTTTTGATCTGGCAGGCGGAGAAACGTCTGACAAAGCTGGATTCATTCCAGAAGGAGCAGTGGCTGTATTCGACAGACCTGCGGGATCGGAATCCTCAGGATACGCGTCAGCTCAGGCAGCGGACAGGGGCATCGGAGGCTGAATACGGAAAAAATGGTCAGGAAATAGAGAGATCCATACACGCGGAGTATTTTCGTCTGCAAAATAAAATCGTGGACGAGCAGGTCACCCCGGTCCGGCAGCGGCTTCAGAGAGACTCACGTTATCGGGTCTGCGGTATGCAGGTGACCATGTCGGAATCCTTTGTCCGCTATCTTTCCAATCTGCCGCGCCTGACGGCCTCCCAGCATATGCCTTTAAATGACATGCGCAGTATGGTGGAAAATCTGACAGCCTGGCCGCAGAATATGGATAACGCGCAGGAGGTACAGGAGTGCCAGGCGCGCAATCTGGAGGGACTCAGGCAGTATAAGGCCCTGATGAAGAGACAGATGAAGTACCTGAGAGAAAAATACGGCAACGGACTGGCCATTGAAGACCCTTCCGTCCTGAGCAGATACAAAAAAGAGATGGCCAGCGATTTTACAAACATGCAGGGACTTTCCGTGGCGCTGGATTACATGAAAAGGCTTCCGGGCCTGTTTGATGAATCGGATCCGGAGGATATGGAGCTGGACCGGTCGGTGGAGTATTACGGTGCCATGGCTTATTACGAGGGTGCGGCGAGAAATCATTTCCTGCAGGCCGGGTGCAGCTATGCTGAATATAAAAAACTTGTCGCCTCCGGCACCACCCAGGACGCCGGGTTGGAATGTCCGTCGTTTGACGTTGTCAGTATGACGGACACCATGCATCTGGATATTCAATGGACTACGGTGTTTGACGAGAATGATATCCGCTTCTCCGACGTGCTGCCGCAGCTGAAGCCGGAGGCCTTCCAGAAGAGATTGAATCAGGCGGTGGAGAACCTGAGCGAGGAGCAGAAAAGAAATATCAGCTGGAATCATCTTTTTGCGGAATACAGGAATCTGAACGGACCGGAAGCAACGAAACGAATGGTGGAGAAGGAGATTCCCGGCGTACTGATACCGGAAAATATCCGGGAGGCCAGAGATCGGGGCCTGACTCCCGGGGCCATCGCGGTTCCGGGAATCGGCACGGATGATTTTAAGCTGATGCGCGAGATCTACCGGGATATTCTGGACCATCCGGAGAAGCGGGCTGATTATGGGCTGGCGAACGACGCGGATTTTGCGGAGTTTCAGACCCATCTGGAGCGGGAATCCGATATGGGGGAGACCATTTACAGGGCGGACGCCAAGGCGAACCTGGCGCTGGAAATGATGGGAGAGCTGGATCAGATGGCGAGGGATCTGGAGGACAGGAACGCGAAGGTTGTGGCCGGACAGCTGAGCGGGCAGCTATCCAGGCTCGCTGACTCTTATATAAATGAGGGGAGAGAGTATAAGAGAGGGGAAGGAACGCAGATTTATAAGGATTTCGTATATTTTCGCAACCGGGTCGGCATGCTTTTCTTCCCGGAACACAGGCCGGTTCTGGAGCAGCTTGAGGCGCTTGCCCGCAAGCAGAAGCCAAATGCGGAGCTTACTGTATCGGGAAATCAGGTGCGTACCTTTGAGGGAAGTCCTCTGACTGAGCTGCTGCAGGGAAAAGAACTGAAGGAAGGAGCGGACGCGGCAGAATTTGAGGAGGCGGTGCAGGAATTCAATGAACTGTATGCCAGACATCAGGTGTACAGCCGCATGACCACAGCCGGAGAAACGGATGAGTCTATGGCCGCGGAGCCGCTCTGGCAGGGGGTGCAGCATAAAAGAGGCTTTTTCCAGTATGATCTGAGCAACAGGCAGAGTGAGAATTACGAGCGCTGGGAAGCTGTGCTGAAGCGGATGGAAACCATGCTGCAGTAAGGAGGTTGTGATGGAGATTACATTAGTCAATCAGGAGAATCAGAAATATTTTCAGACATATATTCCCCCGCAGTTGTCCGGAAAATGTGATGTGGTGCTGGGGGCTGTCTCAGAGAACGGTCAGGCCTGCGGTGTGCTGGCGGCTGCCAGAGAGGAAGACGAACTGCTCAGTATCCGGCACATTCAGGTGGCGGAGGCGGAAATGGGAAAAGGAGTGGGCTCTCAGCTGCTGGATGTCTTACGTCAGATCGCCCGGGAGTCGGGGGACGACGCCATCTATTGCCAGTATCTGAAGCCGGACGGGGATGATCACTTTGATCGTTTTCTTGCCAAAAACGGATATGAAGCGGATGAGGAAAAAAGCCGGGTTTTTGTGATCACCCTTCAGGACTTAAAGCCGGAGCTTTTTGATACAAGGGCGACCCAGAGCGGGCAGATTCGCTCCTTAGACAGGATGACGGACCGGATGTGGAATCGCTTCACGGCGAAGATTGATCAGAACCGGACCGGGGAGAATGAGGGGGTGGAGCTCTATCCTAGGACATTCTATGATCAGGAGCTGAGCTTTCTGCTTCTGAGGGAGCAGGAGCCTGTGGGCGGACTGCTGTTCAGCCGCCAGGAGGATGGGTATGTGCTGGAGTACATGTGCATGCTGGATCAGGTTCCTCCGGCACAGATGATGGGACTTCTGTCAGCCGCCTTTAAAGTGATAAAAAATCGGGGAGATGAGGCAACACCCATCTATATCAATGCCCTGACGGATACCACGGAAAAAATGATACAGAGGATGACAGAAACTGAGGTGAAGCCGGCGGGGGATGCGGTTACCCGTTTCCTGTGTCTTTGATAGAATGAGCGTTAGTAAGAAACCCTGATCCGATGGAGGAAAGGAGGAGACTATGCCGGAGAGCTATAACAAGGATGCCTATGAGGTGATCTATCAACATAAGGACTGGAAAGAAACAGCCAGTAATTATGAAAAAAATTTCGCCCGGAATCTGTCCCGTGCCCCTGTGGTGCAGGACGCCGCCAGAGGAGCTTTGGTAAGAATGAGCAACATGCTTAACGCTTACTACGGAATTCAGGATAAAAAGAAAGAGAACGCCGGTAAGATGCTGGGCGGGTCTTTTAAAATGATGGCGGATACGAAAGCTCTGGAGGAAGTGGCATCGGATGTAGCCGGTACCACTCCGACGATCACCAGAACGCTGGAGGAGGCTCTGCTGCCGGATATGGAGCAGGAAGGCTCCGGTGCTGAGGGGTATGTGGATAACGCTTACCGGGATTATTACAGGAATTCTAAGGAGGCGTCTGCGGAAGGAATGCATGTGCTTCCTACCAGGGCAGCGATGAAGGCCGCCTCTGATCTGAATCAGGCCAATCTGGAGAATGTGATCAACGGGGAGGGCAGTCTGGAGCAGCGGATGTGGCTGATCTACAATGGCGTCAGCAACACCGGAGGCAGGGACGCGTATACCGCTTCCAACAGCCGGACGGTGCAGAATATGCTGCGGGGAATGCAGAAGGACAATTCCCTGCAGATGCGGGACATTGGACTGATGTCCGGGAATCAGGACCTGATTCAGTCCAACGCAAAGATGGATTACGAAAGCTTTCAGCGGCTGGAAAATGAATCCGCCTCCGGCCCGGAGATCTTTGAGCGTGCGGCCTTAGAAAGGCCTGCCCGCAAGGCGGCGCAAAAGCAGGGACTTTTAAATGAAACGGCGCAAGCCGGTGCGGTTCCAGGCGGCGCTGCCCTGACAAATGCTTTTCCAAGCGAGGCGGCAGTGGAGGAAATCACGCCATCCCAATCCCTGGGTTCATCCGGGAAGAAAGAGGGCCGGTTCTCCAGGTTTATCTCTTATCTCAGGCGTAAGATGGGAAGAGGGCAGAAGGAATCTTCTCAGGAATCGATGCCACAGGGGCAGGAAAATACCCAGGCGCAGGAAGCAGCGGCAGCTCCGGAGCAGCTTCCTGAGACCGCTCAGGCCCCCGCGGTGACAGGCTTGCCTCAGCAGGAAAATGGCCAGGAGAATCCCCATCCGCAGGCTGCGTCGCCGGCGGAGGAAGAAAAGCTGGCGCCGGGCATGCTCAAAAGCGCCGATCCATCCGTGACGACCCTCCGTCTTCTGGGCGCCTACCGCATGCTTGGCGCGGGGAAAAGGGATCTTCTGTTCTTCCGTCTGGCGCTGATTGCCTGGATGGTGAAAGGAAAGGAAAACTCTCTGTATGATATTCTGGAGGCGTCTCACAAAGCCGGTTTAAAGGGCAGCGAGGATATCAGCGAGGCCGCAACCATGTACACAAGTCTGGATCCGCTGACAGCGTCACAGCTGAGAGCTTACGCACCCGACAACCGCTTCCCCCATGAGACCATCTATCTGACGATGCTCAATGAGGTAAAACAGAAGAGAAAGGAAGCAACATCCGCCAGCGATAAACATGCGGTCATGTTCAATAATCTCGCTCCCAAAGATCATACAGCGGGAACGGATGAGTATGACGCGCTTAGCTATGACGCCCAGGAGATGGCGCTCAATCTGTATACCAGTCCTGCGTATCAGGTCATGAACGCGGGCGCGAGAAATGAGAATATGGAGGACGCCCGCTCATTACTGGAAGAGCTTCCTGATGAACAGACTTATTGGGGATCCAATTCGATGGAGCAGGCAGACCCGAAACTGATGGATCAGGTATTTGACGTCATCCGGGTTTCCTCCAGGCTGTCCCAGGACGCGCTGACCATGAGGGGAGCCGAACTGAGCGACCAGAAAAATGAGGAACTGAGCGAGGACAGGGACGCCGTACTTATGGGGGATGAAACACAGTCCTCCCAGGGCAGGGCGGCTTACCGCGGAGTCACCTATCGGGGCGGCGGTATGTGGAAGGACCTGCAGGACGGCGCGGGCGGCACCTTTGTCACCGGTTCTCTTACCAGCACAACTCAGGATGCAGCCATCGCGGCACAGTTTTATGATATGAGTGCCAGTGAAAACAGAGCCATTGTCCGCTATCATCTGGCGGGGAAGGGAGCTGTCAGAGTCAGCGATATGAGTGTGTATGAGCAGGAGGCGGAGGTCCTTGTGCCAATCGGAACAAAGTTCAGCATCCGGCATGAGCTGGCGCCGGCTTTCTATAAAACAGGATCTGTACATCAGATCAAGTACAAGGAGAATCTGACTGCTGGGGAACAGGCGGAAATAGAGAATCAGGGCGATGTTCCTCAAAGGTGGTTCGATGAGTTGCCTTCCGGCATATGGGTGCAGGTCCAGATGATAGAGCTGGACGAGGTATCCGGCCCGGGAGAACAAAGAAGAGAGCAGCTTGAGAAGGGCCAGAATAAAAATAAAAAGAAGGCCCTGGAGCTGGAGAAATACCGCAGGCAGATGAGCGGCCGTCAGGCGGGCGCCGCCGGCTAAGAGGAAAATGATGGAAGATTATGGCTTTATTGAATTTTATTTTCCCAAAGAAAAGCGGGTAGAACCCTTCGCAAACGGGAAGGAGCAGCTTTCAGCCTGGCAGCGGTTTGTGGATCTGCTCTGTATGATCGCCCTGGTGCAAAAGGAGAAGGGCTTCTCCTCCGGGCTGTCCAGGATTGGCTGTCTGTTGAGCGACGAAGAGCTGATGAA
>JAJQGR010000199.1 GCA_021200345.1 Lachnospiraceae bacterium
GCCTTTCTACCTTGATTTTTTTGTGTTTCCATGGGTTCGAGCCCCATTGGTCCCACGAAGAATTGGTTCAGGAATCCTTTAATTAAAGGGATTCCTGATTTTTTTGATTTAAGGTTTTTGATTACACTTGATTACACTTTTTTGGTTTTGAGGCTTAATTTAATATTTTTCAGTAGAACCGATACAGGATTCTCAATTTTTCAATGACTGGTTGAAACAGAGAAAAGCATTTGTAAAATCCGCTTAAAATTTCGGGATTATGGAAAAAGGCTAAGATATTTTCAAAAATCACGTGACATGTTGAACGGAGCAGAATGACTGTTGGGTTTTTAGCTTGAAAACATAAAAAGCTCATAGAAAGGGTTATTTTGCCAAAATTCCGGCACCAAGCTAATAAAATGCAACGCGGTATATACCGAAAAAATTTTACGGAAAATCAGGAAATCAGATAAACTTTTGAAAAAAAGGGAAGTAGGTTGACAGTTTTGCTAAATGATGGTTATAATCAAGGCGATAAATCGGAATTTTTATGAAAGAGATACGCCGTCGAATAACGGAAGGAGTTAATTTATGAACTTACAAAATTTTAAGTGGACACGGGAGCCAATGGATTATACTATCAGTGATAATGAGGTGTCTATTATTACAAAACCTTATACCGATTTATGGCAAAGAACTTATTATCAATTTCGCAATGATAATGCGCCCGTGTTTCAAATGGAAACTGACGAGCAGTTTTTCAGTTTTACCGTCAAAAGCGATTTTCCTGACAGCCATCAAAGATATGACCAATGCGGAATTGTTATGTATTTGGACAGCGAAAATTGGCTCAAAGCGTGCATCGAATACGAAAATGAAGAATTTCAGCATTTGGGTAGCGTTGTAACCAATAATGGATATTCGGATTGGGCTACTACCGAAGTTCCCGTTAATGTAAAATCAATGTGGTATCGTTTCAGCCGCAGAGAAGATGATTACTGTATTGAATGTTCGGACGACGGTATAAAATTTAAGCAAATGCGCATATGTCATATGAATAAAGGCGGCGGAGCAATACAATTTGGAATATTCGCTTGCTCTGCTGAAAATTCATCATTTAAGGCTACATTTACTAATTTCAGTCTTGGCGAGTGTATGTGGAAAGCCCATGACGGTCAACAACCAGATTAGTTGTAAAAGTGACATACTGCAATAGCCAAATTCCAGTTTATCATACAGAGATTCAGAACACATGTTCTGATTACACTTTTGATTACACTTTCAAAAGAGGGCGCGCAAAGTGCCTTTCTACCTTGATTTTTTTGTGTTTCCATGGGTTCGAGCCCCATTGGTCCCATATATACAAAAGAACTTCGGCATGATAAAAGGCCGGAGTTCTTTTATTTCCCTGCAAGGTGATTGATATTCCATTTGTCATTTTAAAGGAAACGATGTAATATGATTATGGAAATGGCGCTAACCGTCTGCACAAGGCACGCCTTCGGTGTATCGGCGGCTCCCGGGGGACACCTGTTAGCGCAGGTGTCTTTCCTTATGCTTACTATAGCATGAATTCCGAAACAGTTCAAAAAATTTTGAAAGAAAAGACGCTCTTATGTCTATCATTCCCACAAAATGGAATCGAAATCAAAATTGCTGTCCAGCACGACCTCCTCGCCGGACTGATATTTCAGTAACCACTGTTTATTTTCATACACCAGTCTTATCCGCTCTTTGCGTTCTTCATCACTCCGCTCGTTCCAATCCAGCGTATAGATCCGGTTTACATCATCATAGGTGCATTCGGTACCGTTAATTGTTATTATGCCGTTCCCGTGAGGTTCGCTGTAAAGGCCAATCAGATATTCGCCATCCAGATATCCGAAATTGACAAAGTCGCTTCCGTCAGAACCGTCACAGTCTAAGCTGATACTGTTATCTTTGAAATAAACGCCGTCGATACACCATAATATATCGGGATAATATAAGTGCGCGATTTTTTCTGCTTGTCCGTCTCTATATGTAAATACTGCCATGCTGATGGTGTCGCCGACGGTAAGCTCAAAAGTTCCGTCATTTTCAAAGTCATGAAGACCTAAGTAAATCTGCTGATTCAACGGATCCTCGTCGCTTCTCAGATCGGTGCCGTCAAATAGATAGTATGGACCGAGATTGTCCAGTAAATGATATAGGATCTCCAGATAAGCGCTCTGCCATGTCTGAGCATCTGCTTCCTCTTGAATATCACTCATTTCCTCTGTCTGGTCTGCGCTCTGCGTTTCTTCTCCCACTGTATAGGAATTAGAGATTTCTTTCGATGAATTCGCGCATCCCAGCAGATATGCGCTTAAGGCTCCTATCAGAAAAAAGGCAAACAGTTTTTTCACGGCAATCCCTCCCATAAGATTGTATTCATAGTACATCTCAATCATATTAAAAGCAAGAGAAAAGGAAATTTGTGAAGTGCAATCCTAATTCATTTTTTCAGAAAGACAGGGCGGTGGTGCTGCTGAAATCGTCTCAACAAGCCTGAAATTCTGAGCCTTTGCGACAGATACTACCCAATACGGATTGACGCAGGCATCAATCCTATGTGGGCAAGGCGCTTCGCCCTTGACCAGACGTGGGCTGCCGCCCTCAACCTGCTAAGGAGCTTTGCCCCTTAACTCCTACCGAAAACCTGCCACCGGCAGCTTTTCGACACGCTAAGCGACCAGAACGCGTCGGTCTTCGCTCCCGACCAAAGGTAACGTCTCTGGACACTGATAACATACAAATAAAAGTGAATGCGTAATGATATATTTTCTGTAATTAAAAAGACAGTCACCGTTAAAACGAAATGACTGTCTTTTTATTAAAATTATATTTATTCAGATTGATTGTCTATTTTTTCATTCTAAGTGACCCAATAATGAAAATGACACCAAAGATGAGGCAAAGAACAGACCCCTACAATACCTGCAATCAACATGCAAAAAGCAAGTAACATGCCGGATGCACCACTAACTTCACCGTTATCAATTAATGTGTTTCCTATTCCAGCAGCGCATGACTGGAAAGAAACTACAACAAAAAGAACTATACTGATAATACCAATAACTAATTTTGTGGTTTTCACGTGTTCATCCTTCTATGGATTTAGGGTAATAACCTCATTTGCCAAATCACCGCTTGTCCAATTATCATAGTCATATGCTCTGAACAATACTTCAATTTCCTCAACTTCCGTAATTCCGTTCTCTTCTAAGGTTGAGTTGTACCAAGACATAGAACTAAAGGCACACTTTCCTGTTAATTTGCCCGCTTACAATAACTTAGGTTTTTCTTAAATCTCTGCTCGATACCGATAGGTTGGCATTAGCATTCCGCATTCTTTCACAGCCGCACCCCCTGTGATTTTTCCTGATTTCCAGCATTGATAGATAGAGTGGAAGTTCTCCGGAAGCGGGGCAGGCGGCCTGCCGAACCGGACGCCGCGGGCTTTTGCCGCAGCGATTCCCTTTGCCTGGCGTTGTTTGATATTCGTTCTTTCGTTTTCTGCCACAAAAGAAAGCACCTGAAGAACGATGTCTGACAGGAAAGTCCCCATCAGGTCTTTCCCACGGCGCGTGTCCAGAAGCGGCATGTCCAAAACAACAATGTCTACACTTTTTTCTTTCGTCAGTATTCTCTATTGCTCCAGTATTTCCTCATAGTTGCGTCCCAGCCGGTCAATACTCTTGACATAAATCAAATCATCCTTGTCATTACGTTGACGGTCTTATGAAACGAATGCTATAATCATGACAATCAGAATTGACGGAGGACAATTGAAAATGGCTATGAATATTAACGATGCGATTGCAACTACATATTTGAACAATCGGGATGTGAACAGTTATAGTGATAGATGGTATTATTCAGAAACAGAGACAGCGAAGTTTACGGGTGGAAATATCTTTACTTCTCCAAATTCAGATAAAGAAACACAGGAAAAGGTAAAAGTAATATATGATGTGATTCATACTGCTGTGAAAACTTTTCAGCCCACGAATGTACGCATATGGGATTTGCTTTTCCCTGACTGGAGAAAAGTGCTTGAAGATGTAGACGTTGATCTGATAGTTGGATTTCCAGAACCATATGATGCAACGGTGGAATATGATAAACAGGGCAGATGCCATGTCATCTTTGATCTGGTGTGCTGGACAAAGTATATTGGAAAATGTGAGATCAATGATGTAGTACGGGGACTTCTGACACACGAGCTGAGTCACGTCCTGCTTCACAATCAGGTGCCCGGCCTGACGAATATCGAAGGAAATACGGATTATCTGAGAAATCTTGACACAGCGACCTTTGACGAGGGATTCGCACATCTGCTGTCATATGACACGAAGGAGATAGATGCCGTGGACTGGCACAGTGAAAAACTTCTGACTGTATTTGATCGCAGCAGGGAGAAGATGACAGAAGCGCTTGATGAACGAAATCCTGACAGGCAGAGCCGCTTTCTCTATGAGGCTGTTTGCGGTAACTATTATGATAAGTTTGCCTGTATGTGTGGAATGCTGTATCTCGCAAACCAGTGGATGACTGGGGGCGATATAATCTTAAAAGATATAATGGAAGAAGGATTTGAAGGATTTGCCCGAAAGGCTGCGTCAATCCCCAGTTTTGTCAACCGCCGGTCCTAAACGCATCTGTCTGGCTTGTGTATATTTTTCATAAAATAAAAAAACTGCACAGAAATCGGTTTGCTTTTGTTTAAATTATGGTAATATAGACCATATAAGCGCAGGATGCGACTATCAATAGCAAAGGAGAGTAAGAGTATGAGTAAATTTCCGGAAGGATTTCTCTGGGGCGGCGCCACCGCGGCCAATCAATTTGAGGGGGGCTGGGACCTGGACGGCAAGGGCGTCAGCAGTTCCGACTGCTGCACCAGAGGTTCCCGTGAGATTCCCAGAAAGGTGACCTACAGGACGAAAGAGGGCGAAGTAAAGGCGGACCTGATGTTTGCCATGAATGCGCCGGAGGGAGCGGTGTTTGGCTGCTTTGACGGCTATGATTATCCCAGCCATGACGGAATCGATTTTTATCATCATTATAAGGAAGACATCGCGCTCTTTGGCGAGATGGGCTTTAAGACTTTCCGTATGTCCATCAACTGGACCAGGTTGTTCCCCAATGGCGACGAGCTGGAGCCTAATCAGGCCGGCGTGGAGTTTTACAGAAATGTTTTCACTGAGCTGAGAAAGTATAATATTGAGCCGCTGGTGACCCTGTCTCACTATGAGACCCCGGTGGGGCTGACCAACAAGTGGAATTCCTGGGTGGACAGGCGCACCATCGACTGCTTTGTGCGTTATGCCACTACCTGCTTTAAGGAGTATCACAACCTGGTGAAATACTGGCTGACCTTTAATGAGATCAACTGCATTTCTTTTGGCGGCTGGATGGCGGCGGGCATTGCCACCAATGATCCGGAGCAGATTGAGCGGGCCAAGCTTCATCAGCTGATTGCCAGCGCCCTGACGGTAAAGGCGGCCCATGAGATTGATCCCAGTCTGATGGTGGGCAATATGATCGGCTATGGTCATTCTTACCCCAATACCTGCCACCCCAATGACGCTTTAAAGCAGCTGCAGGGTCAGGTGGACGTGGACTTCTACAGCGACGTGCAGGCCAGGGGCTATTATCCGAAGAATATTTTGAAGCAGTATGAGAAGAAGGGCATCAATATTGGTCTGACCGCCGAGGATGAGAAGATTCTGGCGGAGGGCACCGTAGATTTTATTACTTTCTCCTATTATATGTCCTCCGTAGTGACTGCGGATCCTGCGATCCTTGCGACTCAGAGCGGGAATCTGCTCAGCGGCGGCGTAAGAAATCCCTATCTGAAGGCCAGCGACTGGGGCTGGCAGATTGATCCTGTGGGACTGCGATCCTCCCTGGTGTACTTCTACTCCCGCTATCAAAAGCCTCTGATGGTGGTGGAGAACGGCTTGGGCGCCATCGACAAGGTGGAAGGGGACGGCTCCGTGCATGACAGCTATCGTATTGATTATCTGCGCTCCCATATTGAGGAGATGGGCAAGGC
>JAJQGR010000024.1 GCA_021200345.1 Lachnospiraceae bacterium
CGACGGAATCTTCAGCTCCATGTCCTGCCCTCTGTTTTACACAATGAACTCCACAGGGCCTGCCCGCGCCGTATCCATCGTATATTACGGTTTTATACTGTCGACCTTTTTCTGTTATTATTACATTCTGGGATATCTGCACCGATTATTAGCGGAAAGAAATATCTCTTTCAGACGTTTGGTGCCAACATCCCTCTTTCCTGCAGCATCCATTGTTCTGACTGTCTTTTTATGCCTTTCGGGGCATGCCGGTAATCTGACAGTCGTCAAATCAACGGCACTCCTGATCAGCGGCGAAGCCAGAGCATACGACGAGGAATATCAGGCGCGCCTGGAAATTCTGAACGATCCTGAAATTACCGACGTGGTTCTTTCTTCTTTTATACACCAGCCGGACATGCTCTACAATGGGGATCTTGGCGCCAACCCGGCGGATGATCTGAATCAGAAAATTGCCTATTATTTTAACAAGTCTTCCGTCATCGTTGTCAGCCAGTAAAGACGCTGCTTCGGTACCGGGTTTTAGACTGCCGGACTAGTGATGGAACAGCCGGATTCCGGTAAACACCATAGCCATCCCCAGCTCATTGGCACGCCCAATCACCGCGTCATCGCGTACAGAACCGCCGGGCTGAGCCACATATTTGACACCGCTCTTATAAGCTCTGTCAATATTGTCAAAAAATGGGAAAAAGGCATCGGATCCCAGAGTTACATCGGTCAGGCCGTCAAGCCAGGCCCGCTTTTCCTCTCTGGTAAATACCGGGGGCTTTTCTGAAAATGTATGCTCCCACTTGCCGTCCGCCAGAAGATCCTCATACTCATCACCGATATACAGATCAATGGCGTTGTCTCTGTCCGGCCGGCTGATTTTATTCAGGAAAGGCAGATTCATCACCTGAGGAGCCTGTCGCAGATACCAGTTATCCGCTTTCTGTCCTGCCAGACGGGTGCAGTGAATCCGGGACTGCTGACCGGCGCCAATCCCGATGGCCTGACCGTCTTTCACATAACAGACCGAGTTGGACTGAGTATATTTCAGGGTAATCAGAGCGATCTTCATATCACTCAGGGCATTTGCCGGAATGTCCTTATTTTCCGTCACAATATTGGAAAGGAAATCCTCGTTAATATCCAGCTCGTTCCTGCCCTGCTCAAAGGTAACGCCAAACACCTGCTTGTGCTCCACCTGCGCCGGATGATAGTCCGGATCAATCTGAATGATATTATAGCCGCCCTTCTTTTTCTGCAGCAGAAGTTCCATGGCCTCCTCAGTATAGCCCGGTGCGATAACGCCGTCCGACACTTCTCTCTTGATCAGTCTGGCTGTGTCTTTGTCACATACATCAGACAGAGCGATAAAATCACCAAAGGAGCTCATTCTGTCCGCGCCTCTGGCTCTGGCATAGGCACAGGCTAAGGGAGACAGTTCCCCAAGATCATCCACCCAGTAAATCTTTGCCAGCGTGTCCGTCAAAGGCAAACCCACAGCGGCACCGGCGGGAGAGACATGTTTAAAGGATGTGGCCGCGGGCAGGCCGGTGGCCTTCTTCAGCTCGCTGACCAGCTGCCAGCCGTTTAAGGCGTCCAGAAAATTGATGTAGCCCGGGCGGCCGTTTAAGACAGTCACAGGCAGCTCACCGCCATCCTCCATGAAGATGCGGGAAGGTTTCTGGTTGGGGTTACAGCCGTATTTTAACTGTAGTTCGTTCATCGGTTTCTCCTTTTGATTGATAGATTATGATTCTTCAGGACCCGGTGTCATGAACGCAGATTTTTGTTCAGGATGCGCGTCTCACAGGTTCCGGTCGCAATGTCGATGTAGCGGACGAAGAGGGAAATCTTATTTTCCTCATTGAGGTTCGTCCAGAGCATGTCGGTAAAGACATCGATATCGTCCAGTATTTGCACCCGTCTGGGCTCTCCCTCAAAGCTGGGAAGGGGATTAACGTTCTCCTGGTAGGTGTGAAGAAAGCGTCCCTCGCCCGGCACGGGAGTGTCATAGGCGTAGGTATAGCGGTCACAGGCATCCGGGTTTCCATTTGCCGATTTCAAAATGGACAGGGCATAACCGAAGGTGTCGTCGTGCACATCCAGGATTCCGGAAATCCGGGGCGTATAGTTGGGGCCGTCCGGCTCAAACTGACGGGTTCTTAAGGACTGCTCAAAGGTTTTGCCGGCGGCAATGCCGTCATAAATGGTATCCGTCTGATCGCCGTTGGTCACAATGGTATATTGACCCAGCACCCGCACCGGGGCATAGATAATCAGGCTGGGATCCTCCACTTTCGACGGGTCGTAAGCCTCCGTGCGGATTCCATCCCCCTCTTTGATAAACACGCGGTTTCTGGAGTTTAAGCTCCGTCCCATAATAAAGTAGGCGGCAACGGCTTTCTTTCCGTCGGGGGAAAGACCGATCACGATACCTCTGCCCGGATAAGGGTTCGAGGCAAGCTCCCGGGCCAGATTCTTGATTTCCATAGTCATTCTCCTTTACTGATCCACTGAATAGTTGGGAGCTTCCTTGGTGATGTGAATGTCATGGGGATGGCTTTCCTTTAAGGCCGCCGCAGAAATCTTGATAAAGCGGCTGTTCTCCTGCAGTTCAGAGATGGTCGCGGCCCCACAGTAACCCATACCGGAGCGAATCCCGCCGATCATCTGGAACACCGTATCCTCCACGCTGCCCTTATAGGCCACCCGGCCTTCCACACCCTCCGGCACCAGCTTTTTGGCATCGGTCTGGAAATAGCGGTCCTTAGAGCCGTTCTCCATGGCGCCGATGGAGCCCATGCCACGGTAAACCTTGTATTTTCTGCCCTGGTACAGTTCGAAATCACCGGGAGCCTCATCACAGCCCGCAAACAGGGAACCCATCATGCAAACGCTGCCTCCGGCGGCCAGTGCTTTGGTCATATCGCCGGAGAACTTGATGCCTCCGTCAGCGATAATCGGGATACCGTACTCCTTCGCCACAGCATAGCAGTCCATGATCGCGGTAATCTGAGGAACACCAATGCCGGCCACCACGCGGGTGGTACAGATGGAGCCGGGCCCAATACCCACTTTCACAGCATCCGCGCCGGCTTCGATCAGTGCCTTTGTGGCTTCACCGGTAGCTACGTTGCCGGCAATCACCTGAAGCTCGGGATACGCCTCCTTTAACATTTTCACGCAGCGGATCACATTGGCGGAATGGCCATGGGCAGAATCCAAAACCACCACGTCCACATGGGCTCTGATCAGTGCCTCTGCCCGCTCCAGCACGTTAGCTGTAATGCCCAGCGCCGCGCCGCAGAGCAATCGTCCCTGGGAATCTTTCGCCGCATTGGGATATTTCACTGTCTTCTCAATGTCCTTAATGGTGATCAGCCCTTTCAGATTAAAATCATCATCTACAATGGGGAGCTTCTCCACCTTTGCTCTGGACAGGATCTTTTTGGCCTCCTCCAGGGTTGTCCCCTCTTTGGCAGTGACCAGGTTTTTGCTGGTCATCACCTGTTTAATGGGAAGACTGTAGTCGGCCTCAAACTTCAGATCACGATTGGTGATAATACCCACCAGTTTTTTTCCCTCTGTAATCGGTACGCCGGAAATCTTGAACTTACTCATCAGCGCGTCCGCGTCCGCCAGCGTATGATCCTCGGAAAGATAAAAAGGATCCGTAATCACGCCGTTCTCTGAACGCTTCACCCTGTCCACCTCTTCCGCCTGCGCTTCAATGGACATATTCTTATGAATAATGCCAATGCCGCCCTGACGCGCCATCGCAATGGCCATGGCGTGCTCCGTCACGGTATCCATGCCAGCGCTCATCATGGGGATGTGCAGCCGGATGGTCTTTGTCAGCTGCGTGGATACATCCACCTGATTGGGGATCACCTCAGAATAGCTCGGAACTAACAGTACGTCGTCGAAAGTAATGCCTTCACCTATAATTTTGCCCATGTTCTCCTCCTGTCCGGTTTTCTTGTATTTATCATTGGAATATAATTATTACACGAGTATATATGAGAGGCTGCGGAAAAGTCAACAGAAAAAATAGCAGAAAGCAAGGCAGCCCCAGCCTTGTCTTCTGTCATTGGTGTCAATTCAGAAAAACCTTGTTGGGTGCTGCCCGATAGAGCGCATTCGCAAATTCATCATTCAATTCCAGAAATACCTGAACCCCCGTGTTGTAGTACATAATGAAAATCGGATTCTCCGGCTGCTTTGTATTGCTGGTATAATCAACTTTCTTGTACTGCCTGTGGCGGAAACCGTCCAGATGCACGGATTTCTCCGGTGCGATAATCTCCGCCTTGCCCAGATCGTAGACAGCCACCCTTTTTCTGCTGGTCTTATTGGCAATCCGGTCCACGGAAATCTCCCTGTCCACGTAGGAATATTCATACTCAACCTTGGTATAGCGGAACACAAACCAGGTGGCAATTCCAAACACAACGATCAAAAACAGCGCAATCGCGCTCGCTGTCATCAGATATAAAAGCACCGCCAGCACAATTAACGCAATGCAGACCCCCCGCAGCGCCTTTCCCTTGCCCGTCATCTTCCTGTCTACCAGCCACTCCACATACGTTTCGTTCATGATTCTGCTCCTTATCTTCTGCCGCCATATAATCAACAGCAACTCCTTAGCGATCAGTATAGCACATCCTTCTGAGAAAAGGAAATGAAATTTTACCTGAAATGTGATTTTATGTTATTTTAATGAACTTTCTTTTTCCTTCATTGACAAGAGAAACGAAAATGATTAGAGTAAATGTAACATTGGGAAGCGCAGCGCATTTCCTTTTTAACGATATGAAAGACTATTGGAGGCTGTTTCTATGGCTGTAATGGACGAATTTAAAGAAGAACGGGACAAAATCAAACACGGGACTTTCAAGGAAAAATGGAAATATTTCTGGGATTATTACAAATGGCATGTGATCGGTACGGCCTTTGTGCTGGTAGTGGCGGTCTGGATGATCCATGATATTGTCACCCAGAAAGAGAGTGCGCTGTACGTGGAACTGCTAAACTGCGCCACTGTTTATGATGACAGCGAATATCTCTCCGGTGTGGAAGAATATCTTGGGATTGAGGACGGTCAGGCGCTGACCGTAGAGGCCGGTCTGGACGTGACGGATGACACTGAGGATTACACCGCTTTCGAGGTGCTTGCCATCCGCATCGCCGCCAAGGAGATGGATGTGATGGTCGCAGAGGAAGAAACGATTTCCGGTTATGCCGGGGAGGATACCCTGATTGATCTGACTACCGTGATGACTGAGGAACAGCTTGAGCACTATTCGGATTACTTTTATTATGTGGATTACGCTCTGATCGAGAGCGGTTACTATGAAAATGAGGACTTAAGCTACGAGGACATGATCTTTGACGGCACCGCGGGGCATGTTTCCCCGGAGGATATGGAACAGCCTGTAGCGGTAGGCGTCTATATCAATACCACCGCTGAACCCGGCGATTATGTCTGCACCACCGCTGAATTCAATTCCAATTATTATTACAGCGGGGAGGCGATCTTTTCGATCATGTTTTATTCCGAGCATACGGATGCGGCTCTCCAGTTCCTGGATTATATATGCGGCTACGCCTCATAATTCTTCAGGTATTCCCACAGACGGTCCGGGTGCAGATTGATCATCAGCTCCTGCGGGAAATTCACCTGCTGCAGGATTTTATCCGCTCCGTCAAAGATCCCCACCGCATCGCAGTAATGGGCGTCCGTTCCTAACAGAATGGGCGCCTGATATTTTTTACAAAGCTCCAGATATACCGGTATGTTTTCCTCCGCGTTCTGCCTGGCGTTAAACGAATTCATGGAGCTGTTGTTGACCTCCAGCAGCACATGATACCTTTTCGCCGCCTCCACCAGCCGCTCATATTCTAAAGGATATCTGGAATCATCCGGATGACCGATGACACAGACATAAGGGTTTTGCATTGCCCTGATCAGACTTTCCGTATTTTCCCTGGCACTGCCCGGCTTCACACAGGAAAGGTGCTGGCTGGCGACGCAATAATCCAGAAG
>JAJQGR010000249.1 GCA_021200345.1 Lachnospiraceae bacterium
GCTAAAGTATTGAGTTTTCAAGGAGCGCTCCCATTTTTGATATGGGAAGTTTGAGATTCTGATTTTTATTTCCCTTTTCGGAGAAATGCTTGCTCCATATGACTATACAATGACAGACGCGAGTGCCACATTCCTGGCTCCGTGTAAGGAGCATATCTTCGGAACCGATAATCTGGGTCGGGATATTTTCAGCAGAATACTTGTGGGAACCAGATATTCTTTGGCAATCGGCGTTGGATCCACGCTGTTCTGTACTTTCTTTGGAATTATCATCGGGTCAATCTCCGGATATTATGGCGGAAGAGTGGATCAGGTAATCATGAGATTATGCGACGTGGTACAGTCTGTTCCGGGAATGATCCTGAATTTTGCTTTATCCTGCGTGCTTGGCAATGGCGTATTCAATACCATTTTGGCTCTGGGAATCAGCGGTATCGCTGGTACAGCCCGTCTGATGAGGGCGTCCATTTTAAAAGTAAGAAAAATGGAATATGTTGACGCGGCTGTCGCGTTGAACGGAAGGAGCGGGCAGATTATCGCAAAGCATATCATTCCTAATTCATTATCCCCGATCATTGTACAGGCAACCATGGGAGTGGGTATGCGCATCATCTCCGCTTCCGGCCTGAGCTATCTTGGACTGGGAGTACAGCCTCCGACTCCGGAGTGGGGCGCCATGCTGTCAGCGGGACGTAATTATATCAAAAGATACCCGTACATGACGGTGATCCCCGGAATCTGTATTATTATTACTGTTCTTGCGCTGAATCTGTTTGGCGACGGGCTTCGAGATGCGCTGGATCCTAAGTTGAAAAAGTGAGGGCGAAGGTATGGAAAAGAAAGCATATTTATCTGTTGAAAATTTAACAGTAAAATACATTACTTCGGATGAAACAGTGAACGCAGTGAATAATGTTTCGTTTTCACTTGAAAAAGGAAAAACACTGGGGCTGGTAGGAGAAACAGGGGCCGGTAAGACCACGATTGCCAGAGCCATCCTGAGAATACTGCAGTCTCCGCCGGGAGAAATCACAGAAGGAAAAATATACATCAATGGAAAGAATCTTCTGGAATTAAGCGAAAAGGAGATGTACCAGGTTCGTGGCAACCAGGTGTCCATGATATTTCAGGATCCGATGACAGCTCTGAACCCGGTGATCACTGTGGGAAAGCAGATATCTGAGGTAATCAGGTATCATGAGAAAGTCTCCAAAAAGGAAGCGCGCGAAAGAGCTGCCAAAATGCTGGAGATGGTTGGAATTCCTGCGGAGCGATTTGATGAGTATCCGCATCAGTTTTCCGGCGGAATGAAGCAGAGAGTTGTAATCGCCATCGCGCTGGCGTGCAGTCCGGATCTGCTGCTGGCGGACGAACCGACTACGGCGTTGGATGTAACGATTCAGGCACAGGTGCTTGAACTGATCAGGGGGCTTCAGAAATCAAACAATACGACTATGATCCTGATTACCCATGATCTTGGCGTTGTTGCTGAAATGTGTGAGCAGGTGGCCATTATTTATGCCGGGGAAATCGTGGAGATGGGAGATGTCCTGGAGATTTATGAGAATCCTAGGCATCCTTATACGATCGGGTTATTTCGTGCAATTCCCACACTGGAGGATGACAAGGAGAAACTGGAACCTATTCCCGGCATGATGACGGATCCGACCAATTTGCCTAAAGGCTGTAAATTTCATCCCAGGTGTAAGTTTGCGACAGAGGAATGCTCCTGCCGTGAAATGGAACTGAAGGAAATATCCGCGGGTCATTTTTGCAGATGCGCACATGTACAGGGAGAAAAGACATGAATGAACTTTTAAAGATTGAAAATTTAAAAAAATATTATAAAAGCCCAAAAGGGATGGTTCATGCTGTCGATGATGTGACTTTTGACATTGAGAAAGGATCGACCCTGGGCGTTGTAGGAGAATCAGGCTGTGGAAAATCCACGTTGGGAAGGGTCCTGGTCCATTTGGAGGATGTGACGGACGGAAATTTCTACTTCGAAGGGCAGAATGTAAGTGACATCAGCGGGAGAAGGCTGAGAGAGTACCGCAATAACGCCCAGATTATTTTTCAGGATCCGTATTCGTCTCTGGACCCGCGTATGACGGTGGAGGAAGCAATCGCAGAACCTCTTTACCGGGTGAAGGGCAATACGAGAAATCAGATCCAGGAGCGTGTCACCGAGATGATGAACATCTGCGGCATTGCTCAGAGAATCAGGTTTTCCTATCCTCATGAGCTGGACGGCGGACGCAGACAGAGAGTTGTCATTGCCAGGGCGCTTGCTCTGAGACCGAAATTTATTGTGTGTGATGAGCCTGTCTCCGCGCTGGATGTGTCTATTCAGGCGCAGATTTTGAATCTGCTTAAGGATTTGCAGTCGGAGCATGGTTATACATATATGTTTATCACGCATGATCTTTCTGTGGTAAAACATATATCTCAGAAAATATGTGTTATGTATCTGGGACAGGTAGTGGAGAGCTGTGATGCGGAAGAACTGTTCAAAAATCCGAGCCATCCTTATACGCAGGCGCTGCTGTCCGCCGTTCCTTCCACGGATCCCAGAAAAAGCAAGGAGCGGATTATTTTGAGGGGAGAGATTACATCTCCCATTGACCCGGAGCCAGGATGCCGTTTTTACGCAAGATGCCGGTATGCGACAGAGGATTGCAAAAAGCCGCAGAAGCTGCGCCAGATCGCACCGGGACATGAGATTGCCTGCGCAAAAGCGGGGAATCTGCAATAAAATTCTTTGGAGGAGATAAAATATGGCCTTAACAAAAGCAAAAACAATTTATGGCGAGGTGGAGGGCGTCGCGCTTTCGGGAAGGAATGAAGGACTGACAGAATTTAAAGGAATTCCGTTTGCTTTGCCGCCGGTAGGAGATCTCAGGTGGGCGCCGCCGCAGCGGCCTCGGGAATGGGAAGGGGTAAGACTCTGCGATCATGACGCGCCGGCCGCCATGCAGCCTCAGATTGGCCCCAATGGGATGGCGGTTAATTCCAGTGAGGACTGTCTTTATCTGAACGTGATCACAGGAGCAGAGAGTGATAAGGAGCGCCGTCCTGTATTTATATGGCTTCATGGAGGCGGCTTGACTGTGGGGAGCGTCCACAATTCGACAGACCGTCTGGCCTCTCTTGCCCGGCAGGGAATTGTGGTGATACAGCTTGCCCAGAGGCTGAATGTGTTCGGCTGTCTTTCTCTGCCGCAGCTTTCCAAGGAGCAGGGAGGAAAAAGCGGCAACTATATATTGATGGATCTTTTGATGGGATTCGAATGGGTATGCGCAAACGCCGCCGCCTTCGGAGGAGACGTGGAGAATATTACCGTCGGAGGCACTTCAGGAGGTACGATCAAAGCTTGCGCGCTTGCCGCAAGTCCTGCGACTCTGGGAAAGATTAAGAGGGTTGTGAATCTGAGCGGTCTTCAATGGCTCAGGGAAAATCCGGGACAGGCGGAGGCGGAGGAGCTGGGCCGCAATTACCTGAAGCTGATCGGACAGGACGCGGATGCCCCCCTGGAAGAGCTGAGAAAAATACCGGCACAGCAGCTCCTTGGAGAGAATATTTCCGTATATGATATGCCGGATTATCTGGTATCCGATGAGAATCTGTTCCCGGGGAATTTCAGACATAATTTTGACAAAAATTTAAGTCACATTGATTTCCTGAATACCTGTACATCCGGAGAGGCGGATGAGTTTGCGAGAAAGCGTACCAAGCCCGGAGATTACAGTATGCTCCGCAACAGAGATGAGTTTTATGCTCATTTTAAGGAGCTGCTGGGAGAATTATATGAAAAATATGATTTTGAGAATCTGGTTGTAGTGAGTGATCAGACTGCGGGAGAAGTGGGAGCAAGGCTTGCCTCACTTGGTCTGGCCATGCCGGGAAAATCCAACCCGGAACGGGATGTGATGGTAAACAGGATTTTCGGAAAATATCTGGAAAAGGAAGGAAAGGATGGCAAGGCGTATGTGGCTTATATTTCCAGGCCGATACCGCCACGGGAGAATGATCCCAAGCCGCTGCCAAAGCGTCTGGAAAAGATGCTGGCTCACGGAGGGGACGCCAGTTACGTCTTTGCAACGGCGATTCCCGAACTCCCTCCAAAAAGAGACTGGAGCGAGGAGGATCAGAAAATTGCTGTTGCGTACAACAGATACTTGGGCAACTTTATCAAAACGGGAGATCCGAATGAGCCCGGACTTCCACACTGGTCGCCGGCAAATGAAAATTACGGGTATCTGGAAGTGGGAGATAACCTGATTACCAGAGAAGGGCTGACTGGAAAGCTGGATCAGTTGATTCTGGAATTCACATCCGGTCTCTATGGTATCGGGGAATATTGCTGAACTGCGATAGCAGAGGAACGATGATCAGGAAGGAGTGAGGGACAGATGATTGATATGAGCCGGGGAGATGGCAATGAGTGGATGAAGAATGTCCTCAGACTGCCAAGGGAAGAGTATATGAAAAAAATCAGGGAAGGGGTGAAGCGCTATGATGTTGATCCTTATCCGGAGGTTTTTCAGCTGCATGAACATGTTTTCAGTATGTATGTGCCGTGTACTCACAATCACGGAGATGTCTGGATGCATTTGATAGAAGGAGAGGACGTAGCCATGCTGGTGGATACCGGCTTTGGCGTGGGTGATCTGAGAGCTCTGTGCCGGGAGCTGATAGGGGAGAAGCCTGTCATTGTGGTGAATACTCATTGTCATGGAGATCATTCTCTTGGAAATGTTCAGTTTGACAGGGTGTACTGTCATAAGTATGACGCTCCCATGCTGCTGCATCAGCAATACCCGGAGTACTGGGAGGAATTCAATATCACAGGACCCGGGAAAATCCCCAGATATTACTGGAAGAACGAGGATGTGATGCCATTCAGAAAGTATGAAATCATCCCATGCGAAAACGGGAAGGAGTTTTCTCTGGGAAAAGATCATACAGTGGAATTAATCTATATGCCCGGTCATACGCCGGGGGGCTGCTGTTATCTGGATAAAAAATACCGCATTCTTTTTTCTGGAGACGCGTTGATGGCGCTGGCTAACGGAATCTGCAATCCGATGAAGGATTATTTTGAGCATAAGGAAAAGGGAACGGTTGCCGCTTTCCGCGATGAACTCAGAAAGCTCCAGAAAAGGCTCGGAGAAATCGATGTGCTGTATCCCGGACATGGGATTCTGGAAGTGCCAAAGCAGCTGATCAGCGATGACCTTGCCTGTGCGGAGGCGATCTGTGAAAACGCGGATTGCTATAATATGGTTCTGGATGACAGGGGCACCAAAAAGAAGATGATGACTGTGGGCATAGGAAATATTATTTATGGAGAATCAAGAATTCAGGGAGGGCAGTGAGGAAGAACAATGAGAAGTAATAAAAAAACAGACCAGACAGTGGCTGTGGAGCCCACAACGATCTGGAACAGGACATTTATCAGTGTTTTTATTGCAAATGCTCTGCTCTATTTCGGCGAACAGATGATACAGACACTGATTACATCTTATGCGAAATATCTGGGAGCGGTGGAAGTAACCATCGGGCTGGTGGCAAGCGCGTTTGCCCTGACTTCCATTATTTTTAAGGTTATTTCCGCTCCAGCTATCGATACCTATAACCGAAAATACATTTTATTCGGAGCAATGGTGGTGATAGGAATTTCCGCGCTGGGGTATGCTTTTTCCACCAATGTGACGACAGTATTTGGCTTTCGGCTTCTGCAGGGCGCGGGGAAAGCGTTTACGGCTACCTGCTGTCTCGCACTGGCCACGGACGCTCTTCCCAAGGACAAGCTGGCCCAGGGAATCGGCTTTTTCTCGCTGGCTCAGGCAATCTGTCAGGCGCTGGGTCCTACGATAGGAAAGTTTATCGAGGGAGCTTTCGGATTCAGAGTTACTTTCCTGGTTTCTGCCACCTGTCTGTTTGTGGGAGCATTTTGCGCACTGAACATTAAAAACAGCTTTGTCAGGACAAAAAAG
>JAJQGR010000187.1 GCA_021200345.1 Lachnospiraceae bacterium
GTCCAGATCCGCGTAATCATGGACGCCGCCCGCGTAGGTGACGGGCTTTTTGCCCCAAGCTCCCAGAAGCACGGCCACATCCTCCTCAATGCCGGAGGCCTTTCCCTCCACATCCACCGCGTGCACCAAAAATTCATCACAGTACTCCGCCAGCATATTCAGTGTTTCTTCATTTAATATCACATCCGTCACATTCTGCCAGCGGTCGGTGACAATGCGGTAATGATCGCCGATTTTTTTGCAGGATAAATCCAGCACCAGGCGATCTCTGCCCACGGCGGAGCTGATTTCCTTCAGCCTGTCCATCTGAATCTGTCCCTGGGAAAATACATAGGATGTGACGATCACATGGCTGGCCCCGGCGTTCAGAAATTCCGCGGCATTTGCGGGAGTAATCCCGCCGCCCGCCTGCAGTCCGCCGGGATAGGCCCTCAGAGCCTCAAGGGCCTGGGTCTTCGTGGCCTGGTAATATTCGCTGTCTCTTGCATTCAACATGATGACATGTCCGCCCTTTAGGTGATAAGAGGCGTAGAGTCTGGCGAAATCCGCGGCGGAGCGTTCGCTGACAAAATTTTCCAGTGCCTGATCATCCTGATCCTTCAGGCTGCCGCCTATAATCTGCTTTACCTTTCCGTTGTGTATATCGATGCATGGTCTGAATTGCATGTTCTTTCCTCCGTATATTCCCCGTCAGACGGCACATACTAATTGCTGTACAGGGTTGCGTTTCAAATCTTTTCTGCTTATCAAAATTCATTTTCAACAGGGGGCATTTCTGTATCTACAATGAATAAGGCTATGAACCGCAATCCCGCAAAATCAGTTTTAGGATGTACAAAATGGAGGGAATTATGAAAAATAATAAAAAGAAACGCAGGCTGCTGATACCCGCGCTGGTGCTCGTCCTGTCTTTGGCCCTGATCGGCTGCGGCAGGAATTCCACCACTGACAATGGAAGCTCCGACTCCGGCTATATGGATAACGATACGACCGGCGCTAGTTCGTCTGATACAGGCAACGGAACCGGCGGAAGTTCGTCTGATGCAGACAACGGAACCGGCAGCAGTATTCTGGAGGACGATACCCTGAATGGGAATGATGATTCTTTGAATGAGAATCAGACCGGGACCGGCGACTCCAACGGAGTACTTGGTGACGACCTGGAGGACGGCGCCGGGGATATCGTAAACGGAGTGGACGACGCCATAGACGATGTAGGAGACGCGCTGGATGATGCTTTCGACGGCGGCGACTCTGCCGCAGACGGCAATGGCACTTCCAACGGCAATACCACCAGCAGCTCTGGCTCAGCCACAGGCTCCACAGCCAGTAATTCTGCCCGAAGAACTTTCTAAAAGGGAAGGGGCTTAACGCCCCCATCCCTTCAAAATTATTCAATCACGTCGCTCATATCATACCGTCCTGCCGGTTTGCCGGCCAGAAATCTGGCCGCCTCCAGTGCTCCCTTGGCAAATACCCCTCTGGAATAAGCGGAATGACTGAAGGTAATCACCTCGTCTGTTCCCGCGAAAATCACGTCATGGTCGCCCACAATGGTGCCTCCCCGGACAGCGGAGATCCCAATCTCCTTCGCCGGACGCTTCTGTCTGCGGCTGCTTCTGTCAAATACATACTCGTACTCCTGCCCACAGCTGTCGTTGACCGCGTCCGCCAGCGCCAGAGCCGTGCCGCTGGGCGCGTCCAGCTTCTGATTGTGATGCTTCTCCACAATCTCAATATCGTAACCGGCCTGGGAAAGCTTCGGGGAAATCTCCTTTAAAAGCTTCAGCAGCAGATTGATGCCCAGGGACATATTGGCGCTTCTTAAGATGGCCGTCTCTTTAGAGGTCTCCTCCACCCGGGCAAGCTGCTGCTCACTTAAACCTGTGGTGCAGAGCACGCAGGGAAGCTTCTTTGCCGTGCAGTAATCCAAAAGTCCGTCCACCGCGGAGGCATTGGAAAAATCAATGATCACATCCGCCTCCACGTCGCAGTCAGCGATATCGGTAAATACAGGGTAGTCATTTTTCTTTTCGCCCGTAATATCCACGCCGGCCACAATCTCCATGGTCTCTTCCTGAGCGGCAAGAGAGGTGATAAACTGTCCCATCCGGCCGTTACAGCCGTGCATTATAATTCTGATCATGCCATTCCCTCGATTCCGTACTCCACCATTGCTTTCTTCAGCCGCTCCTGATTGGGCTCCTCCATGACGGTCATGGGAAGTCTCAGTTCGTTCTTGCCATAGCCCAGATAGCTGGCCGCACTCTTCACCGGAATGGGATTGACCTCGCAGAACAGGGCATCTATCAAAGGCAAAGCGCGCAGCTGCTCCTTCGCGCTCTCCTGCACCTTGCCGTCAAAGTAAAGCTGGCAGATATCGTGGGTCTGCTTCGGCGCAATGTTACTCAGAACAGAAATCACGCCCTTCCCTCCCAGAGAAAGAATCGGCACGATCTGATCGTCATTGCCGGAATAAATATCCATCTGGCCGCCGGTCAGCTGGGCGATATGCGCCACCTGGGAAATATTGCCGCTGGCCTCCTTCACCGCCACAATATTGTCCACATCATAAAACAGGCGGGCGATGGTGGCCGGTGCGATATTAACGCCGGTGCGTCCCTGAATATTGTACAAAATCACCGGGATATGAATGCTGTCCGCGATGGTCTTAAAGTGAGTGTACAGACCGTTCTGTGTGGCCTTATTGTAATAAGGACTGACCAACAGCACGCCGTCCGCCCCCAGCTTCTCCGCCTCTTTGGACAGATACACCGCCGTCTCCGTGCAGTTGGAGCCAGTGCCGGCGATGACCGGAATCCTGCCCGCCACCTGTTTGATGCAGAAGCCAACCACCTCCAGATGCTCCTCATGACTTAAGGTACTGGCCTCGCCTGTGGTTCCGCAGACGATAATGGCGTCCGTACCGTTGGCAATCTGGAACTCGATCAGCCTGGCAAAGCTCTCATAATCAACACTGCCGTCCTCGTGAAACGGCGTGATAATCGCAACACCTGCTCCCTTAAATATCGACATAATCCTGCCTCCAAAATAATAAAATAATTGTTTATTTACAGCTCTCCACAGCCATAAAATCCGGCCTTTCATTCATAAATATATGAACTTTCATGGCTCTCATTCTATCATTCCCTAAAACAGGTGTCAACCAATGATTTTCGTTTATGCACAGCATGAGCGAACCAGTTTACATATTTTCCTGCAACTCGTTTGCCGCGATCTCCGCCCCTCCGCTCATCAGTTCCATCTTACTCACACTCACCTCATAGGCAATCCTCTTCTCCATGTGCTCCTCATCCAGCTTTTTCATATACTCTCTGCTTTGAATCCGTCCCCACACTGCCACCCGGTCGCCCACATGGAACGTTCCTGCATAGCGGGCGTTGCGCCCCCAGCTGATACAGGGTATGTAATCGCTCTTTCCATAGGGTCTGTTGACCGCCAGCAAAAGATCGGCGATTTCCCGCCCCAGCGGCGTTTTTCTGTACACCGGCTCCTTACAGATATAGCCGTCCAGATAGATCGCATTGGTACGGCTGCTTTCCTCCATCTGCTCCACAAATTCCGCTTCTCTGGCAAAGACGCTTAATACCAGCCTGTTCTTTCTCTCATCGTGGCGATTGTAGGAACGGAACTGCCCCTGCACTTTCAATAGTTTTCCACGGTAATCCTGACTGACATCGATAAGGCGCTCCGAGATCATGACCGGAATGGTGTCGTTTGATTCACTGAGCCGTTCCACACACAGCTCCACCATGTAAAAGCCTTCCCCGTAGATTTCATGGTTGTAGGTAAAAGTGCTGACCACCCGCCCCATGACGGTTACCTGATTATTGTCCAATCCTTTTTCTGTCATTGTGTATTTTCCCCTTTCTTACACTGGCTGCCTGTTTTTGTTTTGCCTTTTTGTGCTCACTGTTCACAGCCATTTTCGACGCATGATAAATTTTACTACATCCATTTTGGAAATAGAAGCGAAACCCATCGTTGTTTTTCGACCCTCAGCCTGGCGTTCTATTCTTTTTTTTCTTAAGTTCTTGCACACTTTTCTTAATGATGATATACTGTTAAAGTTTGAGTTTTTCTTATTATGTATGTCAGATTTTGAGGAGGCTTTATGAAGCAAAAAAGAGATAACATCAGGAACGTAGCTATCATTGCCCATGTAGATCACGGTAAAACCACTCTTGTGGACGAGCTCTTAAAGCAGTCCGGTGTATTTCGTGCCAACCAGGAGGTTGCGGAACGTGTCATGGACTCCAACGACCTGGAAAGGGAACGGGGCATTACCATCCTGTCGAAAAATACAGCAGTCACTTATAAAGGATACAAAATCAATATCGTAGATACCCCCGGCCACGCCGACTTTGGAGGCGAGGTGGAACGGGTTTTAAAGATGGTAAACGGCGTGATTCTGGTGGTGGACGCTTTTGAGGGTCCCATGCCGCAGACACGCTTTGTCTTAAGTAAGGCTCTGGATCTGGATCTGTCCGTAGTGGTCTGTATCAACAAAATCGACCGCCCGGAAGCCCGTCCAAAAGAGGTGGTAGACGAAGTGCTGGAGCTTCTCATGGATCTGGACGCCAGCGATGAACAGCTGGACTGCCCCTTCGTCTTTGCCTCCGCCAAACGGGGCGTTGCCACCCTCGATCCGGATGAACCCGGGAAAGATATGACACCCCTGTTTGAGACAATCATTCAATCCATCCCCGCTCCCGAAGGGGATCCGGACGCCGGCACCCAGGTGCTGATCTCCACCATTGATTACAATGAATACGTGGGCCGTATCGGCGTTGGCAAGGTGGATAACGGCAAAATTGCCGTCAATCAGGAGGTTGTCATCGTCAATCATCACGAGCCTGATAAGCAAAAGAAAGTCAAAGTCAGCAAGCTTTACGAGTTTGACGGTCTGAATAAGGTGGAAGTAAAGGAAGCCGAAATCGGTTCCATCGTGGCTATCTCCGGTATCACGGATATTCATATCGGCGACACCCTGTGCTCCCCGGACGCGGTACAGCCCATTCCGTTCCAGAAAATTTCCGAGCCCACCATCGCCATGCACTTTGTGGTCAACGACTCTCCCCTGGCCGGTATGGAGGGGAAATATGTCACCAGCCGCCACATCCGCGACCGTTTATTCCGGGAGCTGAACACCGACGTCTCCCTGCGGGTGGAGGAAACCGATTCCACCGATTCCTTCAAGGTCTCCGGCAGAGGAGAGCTTCATCTGTCCGTGCTCATTGAGACCATGCGCCGGGAGGGCTATGAGTTTGCTGTCAGTAAGGCCGAGGTTTTATATAAAACCGATGAACAGGGCCACAGGCTGGAGCCCATGGAGTTAGCCTATATCGATGTGCCGGAGGAGTTCTCCGGGATTGTCATCGAAAAGCTGTCCCAGCGCCGGGGTGAGCTGTTAAATATGGGCCGGGGCACCGGCGGTTACACAAGGCTGGAGTTTTCCATTCCCTCCAGAGGCCTGATCGGCTATCGCGGAGATTTCATGACCGACACCAAGGGCAACGGTATCCTGAACACCATTTTCAACGGTTATGAACCCTATAAGGGCGACATCCAGTACCGCCGTCAGGGCTCCCTCATTGCTTTTGAAGCCGGCGAAGCGGTCACCTACGGCCTGTTTAATGCGCAGGAACGTGGGGCGCTCTTCATCGGTCCCGGTGAAAAGGTCTACTCCGGCATGGTAGTAGGCGAATCCGGTAAGAGTGAGGATATTGAGATCAATGTATGCAAAACAAAGCACCTGACCAATACCCGCTCCTCCTCCGCGGACGAGGCCCTGCATCTAACGCCCAAAAAGGAAATGAGCCTGGAGCAGTGCCTGGATTTCATCGACACCGACGAATACCTGGAGGTCACCCCAAAAAGCCTGCGGATCCGCAAGAAAATCCTGGATCCGACGCTGCGCAAGAGAGCCAGCATGCGGAAGTAACCTGATAAACGCAGTATAGCAC